>CAJWBV010000131.1 GCA_913020275.1 uncultured Rhodobiaceae bacterium | reverse complement strand
TGTTCCTGTCGTAACGGGAGCAGGGCGAAACGGCATATCGGTTGAAGTATAATTAACCATAGGCAAATTTTATGCCAAAACGGTCCGGTAAACAAGCCGGAGCGCGTTTGTAGGAGAAAAATTTATGACCGGCCACTTGCGTGCCAAAGCCGCTTATCAAGAAACCCAAGCTGAAACCAGCCTGTACGCCGGCAATGCCGAAGAAGCGACGCTGGTGGTTTTGGGTGAATTGATAAAGTCCATGCGGATTTTTGCCCAAAATGCCGATCCGCGCGGAGGTAAACCAGAAATTCGGACCCATCATTTCTCGCGCGCCCTGACGATTATCTATGCGCTACAATCCGGACTTGATCTCGACAAGGGCGGTGCGCTGGCCGGAAAGCTTTTCCAGATATACGAGTATGCGCGTCAGGCACTTATCAAGGATTTGCGCTCCGCACGCGATGACATGGTGTCGTCGGCCTGCGGTGCGCTGGGTGAAGTGCTCACTTCCTGGCAGACCGCCTATAGTGAAGGGCTAGATAAATGAGCGCATTTCGCAGATCTTACGCAGCCGAAACCGGGGCGCTTGAAGACGCACTGACAGCGGGCGATTTCGACACGGCGCTGGCATGCGATAAGCGGCGACAGGATCTTTTGCGCGCCGCGATTGCCGAAATGCCCGAAAATGATATGGAATTGAAGCAATTTCTCGCCGATGCCGAGGCACATAATGCTGAAATGATAACGCGTCTCGAAGACGGGCTGACGCGCGGACGCCGTGCGCTCTCACAGTCGCAAAAAGCCGTGAAAGCCTATACTCGCTAGGGGTTTACTTGTCGGTCGGTTTCTCGATCATAAGTTTTTTCATTTTTTCGATCAAAGTTGTCCGGCGCAGGTTCAAGGCTTCGGCGGCGCCGCTAATAGTGCCATTTGTCTTTTCAAGTGCCGCCTCAATAAGTACCACTTCGACATCGCGCAGGTGGCGGCGCAGGTCAATCGCGTCAAAATAGGCAAACCACTCTTTATAATGGCTTGGATGGGGAAGCGGGCTCTGACTATCAAGGTCGGTGTCGCCGGAAATGCCCTCAAGGTCTTGCGACGCGGCCCAAAGTGCGTCTTGCTCTTCATTGCGGCTGGGCACCCGCAGACGCAAAAGATTATTGCGAACATCTTTGCCGGTTACTGTTCCGCCTGGAAACAAAAGCACGGCGCGTTCGACAATATTGCGCAATTCGCGCACATTTCCCGGCCAGTTATAGCGTGACATTTCCGACAGTGCGCTGTCGTCAAATTCCGGCATATCCTGTTCGGCATCGGTTTCAATTTGCGCAAGCATGGTGTTGACGAGAAGCGGCACATCAACACTGCGCTCGGCAAGGCTCGGCACCTGAATGGGAAAAACATTAATGCGATAAAACAAATCCGCGCGGAAACGCCCGTCATCGACATAGGCATCCAAATTCTGGTGAGTGGCACAAACCAGCCGAAAATCCACCGGAATGTCTTCATTTCCGCCAACGCGCTGAATGGTGCGGTTTTCCAGCGCGCGCAGTAGTTTTGACTGGAGATTGAGGTTCATGTCACCAATCTCGTCGAGAAACAACGTGCCACCATTCGCCAATTCAAAACGACCCTCACGCGCCTGATCGGCACCGGTAAAAGCACCTTTTTCATGGCCGAACAGTTCGGATTCCAGCAATTCTGCGGGAATTGCCGCACAATTTACCGAAACCAAGCGTCCATTGCGTTGCGATGCGGCGTGAATGGCATTGGCAACCACATCCTTGCCAGTGCCGGTTTCGCCCTGTATCAAAACCGAGCTGGCCGATGGCGCGACAATGCCGATCAGATTTTTAAGTTCCTTGATAGGCGCCGATTGTCCGGCGATCAATTCGTCAATTGCCTGCATATTTACAAAAACCGATCCGCAAAACACCCTGTCAACAATTCGGCAAACATTCCCACGCGCGTGTCATGTTTTTGAACTCATCGTCTGACACTATGCGGGAAACCACCCATAAATACCCCAAAAAATTTGAATTAACTAAAATTTTACGCTTTTTGAGAGTTTGGCCTGCTTCTTGCCTATGTCCCCGTACAACGCAAAAGGAGCACCGCATGGGTGAGATTTGTATTCATAGTTTCGGATTGGACATCGCGCCGCGATTGGCCCAAGCCCTGAACGCACGCATGGCCAAAACGACGCTTATCGATAGCGCCGATGCACCGGCAGGCGAAACGGGACCGGCTTGCGATGCACTAGTGATATCGAAATCGTTGGTTGAAAAACTGGGCGGCACAGAAGCCCTGCTGGAATTTGCGCGTAAAGCAAAGGCGCGGAGGATTCTCATTATTCAGGAAGATGCTGACGCCCCCAAAATCGTATGCGGCACGGGCGGGCGTGTATGGAATATGACGCTGGGTGGTGCAAGTGAAGACGTTGATGGCGAGTTTGGCGTGCAAATGGCGGCCACGCTTGTGAGCGAGGCGCGCAATGTTGCCGTGTCGGACGATGCCAGTGCCAATTTGCTGACTATGGCCCGCCGTGTGGCCGATACGGATGTCACGGTTTTTATCAATGGGCCCACAGGCACCGGCAAGGAAGTGCTGGCGCGCTTCGTTCATAATCATTCGTCGCGCGCTGAACAGCCTTTTGTGGCCGTTAATTGCGCGGCCATTCCCGAAAACATGCTGGAAGCCATTTTGTTTGGCCATGAAAAGGGCGCGTTTACCGGCGCCTCATCGGCCAATAAGGGTATTTTCCGGGCTGCGGATGGTGGCACGCTTCTGCTAGATGAGATTTCCGAAATGCCCATGTCGTTGCAGGCGAAATTGCTGCGTGTGTTGCAGGAGAAGGCCGTCACGCCGATCGGCGCGCACCAGGATATCCCCGTCGATGTGCGTGTGCTGGCAACCTCAAACCGCGATATGATGGATGAAATCCGCAACGGCAAGTTTCGTGAAGACCTCTATTATCGCCTGAATGTGTTTCCGCTGACAACGCTGCATCTGGCGGCACGCCGTGCCGACATCATCCCCATCGCCACGGTTCTTTTAAAACGCCATTGCGAAAATAAAGACCAAATACCTTGGCTGACGCCCGAGGCCTTGCAGGTGCTGACTGGTTATGACTGGCCCGGCAATGTGCGCGAATTGGAAAATGTTCTCCAGCGCGCGCTGGTCTTGTGTGAAGGCAGTGTAATTAACGCCGCCGACATTGTCACCGATTTGGGTAGCGTCAATATGGCGGCCACGCCAACCAATCTGAAACTTAAGCAAACCGGGTCCTAAGGAGTAAATGATGAGCACGATCAAACCGACAACATCGCAAGCGGTCTCGATGCGCCAGCAGGTGCTGGACAATGCCGCGGCCGCTTTGGGTAAGGAAAACGAAGGGCCGAGTTTCAGCGAACGCATGGGTGGCGCGGTACGCGAAGTTGCCAACTCCCAAAACGCCAGTGCCGCACTCACGCGCGCTTATGAAATGGGCGAAGTGCAGGATCTGTCGAAAGTTATGGTCTCGCAACAGGTTTCGTCGCTGGGTTTTCAGATGGTTCTGAATGTCCGGAACAAAATGCTGAGTGCCTACAAGGATATTATGAACATGCCGGTCTGACGCGATTGCGACCGCTTGGGAAACAAGATTTTAGGGATAGGAAATTGAGATG
>CAJWBV010000130.1 GCA_913020275.1 uncultured Rhodobiaceae bacterium | reverse complement strand
CGGAGATATGGGTATTATTGAATCGGTTGATACCCTCAACGGTAAGGTTGATATTGATTTCGAAGGAAAAAAGGTTAGCTACCAAAGAATGGAGATCACTGATCTGCAACCGGCTTACGCAATATCCGTACATAAAAGCCAGGGAAGTGAATATCCCGTAGTTATTTTTCCTCTGCTTAAACAGCATTTTATGATGCTACAAAGAAACCTGGTCTACACCGGTCTGACCCGTGCAAAAAAGAAAGTTATTTTCGTGGGCGATCCGGCGGCTTATGCGATGGCAATAAGAAATGACAAGACACTGGTTCGCCAGACAGATTTAATTCGGAAATTAAAGAGCCGTTAATCAATCAGCAAAAAGAAACTCGAACAAAAAATATAATACGAAGGGAGTGCCTTAATCAATTTATCCTCCCGTTTCTTCATATGCATACGCACAGCTCCTGCCATGACGACGCCTCCGCAGGTGATGCCGCCGCCCTCGACGTTGGCAGCGGACGTTTCTCCGCAGACGGCCGAGTCACAAGATGACATCTCCGATGATGACACCAATCTCGAAGAGACCGTGGCCCTTGGGAATGCGAATCTCGAAGGTGCTTTCGATGCGGGTGAGCCCGCCTTGGTGCTGGCCGATGAGCCCAGTTCAGCATTGGATGATGCCAATACCGAAAAGTTTTTTGACTTGTTGATGGCCGGGCTCGACCGACAACGACAGGTGTTGCTGGTGGTCAGCCATGATGCCCGCCTTGCCCCGCGCTTCGACCGTGTAATTAATATGGAAGACCTTACGAAAGAAACTGCAATCGGGGGGGCGCGGGAATGAATGCACAAATGCTGACATTGTTGCGCGGGTCGCTTGCCAACCGGGCTTTCAGCCTTGCCTTGATTGTTGTTACGCTGGCATGTGCCGTGGCGCTTTATGTCGGCGTACAAAACGTCCAACGTCTGACACGGGCAAGTTTTGAAAATAGCATTTCGGGCGTTGATCTGGTGGTCGCCGCGCGCGGCTCGGATGTTCAAATTCTGCTCAATACGGTGTTTGGGCTTGGGGCCAGCGGCAATCTTGTCTCGGATGAAACAGTGGCGGCGGTGGCAGACATGCCCGAAGTCGCGTGGGTGGTGCCGCTGGCACTGGGCGACAGTCATCGTGGTTTTCGGGTGTTGGGAACCTCGCCTGAGTTTTTCGAGCGTGTTTTACCCTCGCCGTCAAGCGGCGCTTTGTTCGCGGCCGGCGGCGCGTTTGAGCAGGTTTTGGAAGCCGTGGTGGGTGCTGATGTTGCCGAAGCGCTAGGCTATATGCCCGGCGACAAAATTGTTCTACAGCATGGGCTGGGCGATTATGGCGCGGCGCATGATGATTTGCCGTTTCGGGTGCATGGGGTTCTGGCGCGCACGGGCACACCGTTCGACCGCACTGTGCTTGTGTCGGTCGAGGCGATTGAAGCCATTCACCGGGGCTGGCGCAATGGTCAGCAGCTTGTAGAATTGTCGCCCGAGCAGGTGGAAAAACCGAAAGAAGCGCATGAGGATGAGCATCATCACGAAGATGAACACCACGGGGAAGAGCATCACGACCACGCCCATGCAGGAGGTCTTGATGCGCTGGATGGCTTTTTTGTTGGCCTGACAGACCGGCGCAATGTTGTGCGCGTGCAGCGCAACATAGCCGATTATGAACCTGAGCCCCTCACGGCTGTGATACCCGGCGTGACGCTGGCGCAAATCTGGCAAATAATCGGCGTCGCAGATCGCGGGTTCCGCGCCGTTAGTCTTTTGGTCATCGCGCTGGTGTTGTTGGCAATGACCGCCATGACCGTGCTCAGCACCGATAGCCGGCGCCGCGAAATGGCTATTTTGCGCGCTTTGGGCGCATCGCCATCTACGCTGGTCGGGCTTATCCTTGCCGAAGCTCTGTTTCTCGCCATTTGCGCGTCAGCGATGGGGCTGGGGCTTGCCATCGGTGTCAGCGTCCTGGCGCAACAATGGCTCACCCAAACCATCGGTCTTGTGTCAACTGCAATGCTGCCAGGCTGGCAGGAAATGGTCATCGTCGCCTATATCATCCCCGCCGCACTGGTCGCCGGTCTCGTGCCGGCTTTGCGCCTTTATCGGCGCACGGTGCAGGATGGCATTATGGTGGAACGCTGATGCGGTATTTTTTGACGGGCTTTGTGCTGTGTTTTTTGCTTTTTGCTAGTCCTCTAGGGGTAATGGCCGCGCGAGCAGAAACCGCTTTGCCAACGACCTATGTGACCGATTGGGCCCATCTCATGCCGGCAGGCCTTTACGATTTTATTCCGCTTGAGGGCATGAGCGCATCTGATTGGGCTGACCCGGATTTTCAGCAGAAAATTCTGGATGCCGAGCGCAAAATTCGTCCTGAGCTGAACGAGGTCGCCGTTGTATTGCCCGGCTATATGGTGCCGCTCGTTTATGAGGGCGCGGATGTTTTCGAATTTTTGCTCGTCCCCAGCGCCGGCCAGTGCATTCATGTGCCGCCGCCGCCCGTCAACCAGACCATCTTCATCAAACTCAAGGAGCCGACGCGCATGCGCACCTATTGGGAACCAGTTATCGTGCAGGGGCAATTGAGCACCACCGGCGCGGCAACCGAATATACCGATACGGGCTACCGCATATTGGTTGATGAGGTTGTCGATTTCAGTTTCGATGAATTGGATATCCGCTTGTCAGCCATTGAAGGCGCGGCGAATTAAGCAGCTATTGCAAAGGCAAGGGAGATATAAATGACGCTCGTTCTCACCGAAAAGCGCGGCGGCGTTGCGCTTGTTACGATGAACCGGCCCGACGCTATGAACGCCCTGTCGGCAGCCTTGCGCGACGAATTGGCGGCCACGATAGAGGCGCTGGAGGCTGACGCTAATATACGGGTTCTCATTTTAACCGGTGCGGGCACGCGCGCTTTTACCGCCGGCCTTGACCTCAAGGAACTGGGGCAATCTGACGGTGCGGCGCTATCAGCCAGTGTGCGCGATCCGGTGCGCGCCTTGGCGAATTTTTCTGGCCCCACCATTGCTGCCGTCAATGGCGTGGCAATTACTGGCGGTTTTGAACTGGCGCTAGCCTGCGATGTGCTGATTGGTAGTCCCGATGCGCGTTTTGCAGACACGCATGCGCGTGTGGGCATTTTGCCGGGCTGGGGATTGAGCCAGCGCCTATCGCGCCTATTGGGGCCGTCGCGTGCCAAGGAGATATCGCTCACCGGCAATTTTGTCGATGCGGATCAGGCCTGTGCTTGGGGGCTCATCAACACCATTGTGCCCCAGGACCAGCTCATCACACGAGCTTTCGAGTTGGCCGACGATATGCTTTCCTGCCTTCCAGACGCCCTGGTGCAATATAAAGCTCTGATTGATGACGGCTATGCCACCAATTTCGGTGAAAGCCTCGAATTGGAAACAAGCCGCACCCGTGCAGCCAATCGGCAAGTGCAGGGGGCCAGCGTGGAAGAACGCCGCCTTGCCATTCAGGCGCGCGGGCGGCAAAAAACCGACGGCTGATTTGTCCTTTTACTTGCCCGCGCGGCGTTTGATTTCGGCGACAACCAGCCACAATCTGTCTTGGCCCCAGACCATCAGGTCGGGCTCGCCATCCGGCCCGCTCAGACGGTAGCTTGGCACGCCCCACAAA
>CAJWBV010000129.1 GCA_913020275.1 uncultured Rhodobiaceae bacterium | reverse complement strand
CATCGAATAAAAACGTGACACCCTGGTCATTTAGTCCAGCGTACCAATGCCCGTGTCTCCGATGCAAGCTTTTTGACGCACTTATTCGCCGCCTTGGAAAATTCTTGTGACATATTGCCCACCTCATGTAACCCCAGGACTTGTAGTCAGGGCAAACCTCACCTAGGGTGAAGCCCTGCACAGGGGTCCGGCAGCAGCCGGTGAGATGATACCCTTCGCACCTGTTCACGGATCATGCCGCTGCAGGGAGTGCCGGATGTTTCACCCCGCACTTGTCTGTTCGGCCCCATACCGCCCCAAAATGGGCGGAACCAATTATGCCCGTAAGGGCAGAGGATGAAACAATGTCGCAAACCAAATCCCGCGAAACTTTTTCGGCAAAAGACGCCCGTGTCGATGTTCATTCGGTTGCCCCCCTGCCCAATAGCGAGAAAATTTATGTCAGCGGTTCTCGCGACGATATGCAGGTGCCGATGCGCAAAATCAGTCAGGCCGTAACCCCTACCGATATGGGCGGCGAGGAGAACCCGCCAATATTCGTTTACGACACATCCGGCGCCTATACCGACCCGAACGCCGAAATCGACATCCGCAAAGGTTTGCCAGCGCTGCGCGGCGACTGGATTGCTGAACGTGATGATACCGAATTGCTGGACGGGCCGACGAGCGACTATGGCAAACAGCGGCTGGAAGATGAAAAGTTGCGGGCTTTACGCTTTGACCTGCACCGTACGCCGCGCCGCGCCAAGCCCGGTCAGAATGTGAGCCAGATGCACTATGCCCGCAAGGGTATCATTACGCCGGAGATGGAGTTTATTGCCATTCGCGAGAACCAGAACCGCGCCGCCTATCTGGAAAGCCTCGCCGCAACCGGCGAACGCGGCGCGCGCATGGCGGCGATGATGACGCGCCAGCATGCCGGCGACAGTTTCGGCGCGGCACTGCCGGACGAAATCACGCCGGAATTTGTGCGCGATGAAGTGGCGCGCGGACGCGCCATTATTCCCGCCAATATCAACCATCCCGAAAGCGAACCGATGATTATCGGCCGCAATTTTCTGGTCAAAATCAACGGCAATATAGGCAATTCGGCCGTTTCCTCCTCGATCGGCGAAGAGGTTGACAAAATGACATGGGGCATTCGCTGGGGCGCCGACACGATTATGGATCTGTCGACCGGAAAGCATATTCACGAAACACGCGAATGGATCATCCGCAATGCGCCCGTACCCGTGGGCACGGTGCCGATTTATCAGGCGCTTGAAAAAGTCGACGGCAAGGCGGAAGAACTCACCTGGGAAATTTTCCGCGACACGCTCATCGAACAGGCCGAACAGGGGGTGGATTATTTCACCATCCATGCCGGCGTGTTGTTGCGTTATGTGCCGCTGACGGCGGAACGCATGACCGGCATTGTGTCGCGCGGCGGGTCGATCATGGCGAAATGGTGCCTGTCGCACCATAGCGAGAGTTTTCTCTATACGCATTTTGAAGAAATTTGCGAGATCATGAAGGCCTATGATGTTTCGTTTTCACTGGGTGACGGCTTGCGCCCCGGCTCGGTTTGGGATGCCAATGACAAAGCCCAGCTGGGCGAGCTGGAGACATTGGGCGAGCTGACCCAAATCGCCTGGAAACACGATGTGCAGGTGATGATCGAAGGGCCCGGCCATGTGCCGATGCAACTCATCAAGGAAAATATGGACAAGCAGCTGGACTGGTGCGACGAAGCGCCCTTCTACACGCTGGGGCCGCTGACCACCGACATTGCGCCGGGCTATGACCACATTACCTCGGCTATCGGTGCGGCGCAGATCGGCTGGTACGGCACGGCCATGCTGTGCTATGTGACACCGAAGGAACATCTGGGCCTGCCCAACAAGCAAGACGTCAAAGACGGCATCATCACCTATAAGCTGGCCGCCCATGCCGCCGACCTCGCCAAAGGCCATCCCGGCGCCCAAATCCGCGACAATGCACTGTCAAAGGCGCGGTTTGAGTTTCGTTGGGAAGACCAGTTCAATCTCGCGCTCGACCCCGACACGGCGCGCGAATATCACGATGAAACCCTGCCGAAGCAATCCATGAAAGTGGCGCATTTCTGCTCGATGTGCGGGCCGCATTTTTGCTCGATGAAAATCACCCAAGATGTGCGCGACTATGCCGCCAAACTGAACATGGAACCGGAAGAAGCGCTGAAAGCGGGCATGGCCGAAAAATCAACCGAGTTCCGCATTGGCGGCGCGCAGGTTTATAAAAAAGTTTAGGGGGCTTAGTTCAAGCCCATATCGACTTCCAGATGCGAAATGGCGTTGACGAAATTATTCGGCGCATGGCGCTGATTGCCCGTCCACGCAATGTTCGGAAAGCGGTCAAGAATGCGCCGATAGGCGGTTTCCAGCTGCATATTGGCAATGCGCTGGCCGAGGCATACATGCGGGCCGGTGCCGAAGGCAAGATGGTCTTCGACATTGTTGCGGTGCATGTCCATGCGGTCGGGGTCGACAAACACATCCGGGTCGCGATTGGCCGCGCCGTAATACATCACGACTTTTTCGCCGGGCATAATTTGCTGGCCGGAGAACTCGGCTTCGGCCAGCGCCGTGCGGCGCATATACATAACCGGTGATACCAGCCGCAAGGCTTCTGGCACCATTTTCGGCACCAAATTCGGGTCGTCCAGCAGCATTTGTTTTTGGTCTTGAAACTGGGTCAAAAGACGCATTGTGCCCGACAGCGAATTGCGGGTCGTGTCATTGCCGGCAAAAATAATCAACAGCCATGAGCCGTCGAGATAGGACTGGTTCATCGGCTCGCCGTCCACCTCCGTGGTGGCGATAACAGTCAAAAGATCGTCGCGCGGATTGCGGCGGCGGTCTTCCAGCACTTTCTGGCCGTAGCGAAACATCTGCCGGATATTCCAAAGAAATTTCATGATGAAAAGCGGGGTCACTTTGGCGTCGGGGTCGGTGACGATGTATTGGGAAATTTCCAGATAATGCATCCAGCGCACGATTTTCGGGCGATCTTTTTCATCAATGCCCAGCATTTCGCACAAGGTGAACATGGGCAACCATTCGGAAAAATTTGTCACCAGATCGACCTTGCCGTCGTTTTTGCGTGCCTTGGCTTCCATTTTGTCGAGGAGGCGGTCGACCTCCCGCTCAACGCTCACTTGCAGGCGGGCAATATAATCGGGTGTGAAAAACGGCCGATGCGCCATACGCAGCGGAATATGAAACGGCTGATCCATAGTAATCATGGAGTTCAATGCCGCCGACCGCAGGCGCTTTGGCCCCGCCGCTTTTTCGCTATAGCCCATCAAAATGCCGCCTGTGCCGGAGGAAAATCTTTTGGCGTCAAGGTCGCATTTTTTGACATCCTCATGGCGCGTCAACGACCAGAAACCGGCCACATCTATATGCTCCGGCGGCTGCCACCAGGCGACAGGGGCCTGGGCGCGCAATTTGTGGAACCACTCATAGGGTTGGCCATGCTCGGCAAAAGCCATCAAATCCATCAGGTCAAAACCGCCCGGTGTTTCATATTTTATATGCGGTGGACGGTAGCTGTTATCTTCCGCTTCAATTATATCAGAAAGCGTTTGCATTCGGTTTCTCCGTCAAACTTCATGTGAGGAAGATATAAAACCCGA
>CAJWBV010000128.1 GCA_913020275.1 uncultured Rhodobiaceae bacterium | reverse complement strand
AAATAATTTATCAATTAAAGAAACAATTGTTGAATGTCAACCTGGGCGTCGTCATGTTCTTTATCTTTCGGGAATAATTAATGAAGATAGTACAGCTATCTTAAGAAGAATGCTGAGACAAGCTTCTACTTGTGTAAATGAATATGGACAAAAAATATCGACTATGGTTGTTCTAAATTCTCGTGGCGGATATCTATCTGATGGTTTTAAAATTGCAAAATTATTTACTGAGTACCAAATACATACTCATATTGGATATAGAAATACTTGCGCTTCATCTTGTTCAACTGCTTTTTTAGGTGGAAAATTTAGAACTATGGAAAAAAATGCAACTTCGGCTTTTAGTATCTGTCTTGTCTCAGCGAGCCTTTTTGCAGCCGGACTTGGGTTTTCGGCGCAGGCCACGTCGTTGGACGAGGCCATTTCCCAAACGCTTGCGCGCAATCCGTCGCTGGCGAGCGCGCAATCTTCCTACGAAGCGACCTACGCCTCGCAATTTGTTTCGCTGGCCGACATGTTGCCAAATGTTACAGCTTTTGCGACTTCAACAATGTCCAACACCGATGCCGAATTTTACAACACGGGCGCAATCAACCCGGCGGCCAATATCGGTGATACCGATACTGACAGCTATGGGGTGCAGGTAACCCAGAATTTATTTGGCAGCGGGCGCTATGTTAATGCCTTCAGAAGCAAACGGGCCGAAATTCGCAGCGAAGCAAAAAATCTCGTTAACACCGAACAGCAGATTATTCTGCAAGCGGTGACGGCCTATCTCGATGTCATGCGCGACCAGCTTATCTCAGAGGTGAATGAGCAAAATGTGGTGGTGCTTTCCAAACAGTTAGAGGCGGTGAAAGACAGGTTCGAGGTTGGCGTGGTGACGCGCACCGATATCGCGCAGTCGGAGGCGCGCCTCGCTGGGGCGAAGTCGAACTATCTGAGCGCACAAGCGCGCTTGCTGGGTGCGCGGGCCGTATATCGTGAGGTAATCGGGCTGGAGCCGAAAAATCTTACACTGCCGCAATCTTTGCCGAACCTGCCGGAAAGCCTCGATGCGGCGCGTTCCAGCGCGCGGGCGGCCAGCCCGATATTGGCCTCGGCGCGTGAAATGTCCGATAGCGGACGGCTCTCTGCCTACAGCGCGATTGGCATGGCCCTGCCGTCGGTCACTGTCGTCGGCTCGCACACTTTCACCGAAGACCCCAGCACTTTGCTGGTGGGCACCGAAACCGAAGTCACCTCTGTTCAGGTGCAGGTCAAAGTGCCGATATTTATGGGCGGGCGTTCACTTGCCGGAGTTAGCGCGGCCTATGACTATCGCGATGCACTGACGCGCAATGTTCATGCCGCGGCCAATGCCGTGGAACGCAGCGTGATTGTGGCATGGAATAATTATGAAGCCACCACCGCCGCCATCTCCGCCCGCCAACAACAAATTGCCGCTTCGGAAGTGGCTTTGGAAGGGGTGCGCGAAGAAAACAATCTTGGCACACGCACCAATCTGGATGTGCTGGACGCTGAACAGGATTTGCTGGATGCCCGCGTCACGCTTGTGCAGGCCGAGCGCGATCAATGGGTGGCGGCTTATGCGCTGTTGTCCAGCATGGGGCATTTGACCGGCGCGCGCCTTGGCATTCGGGCCGCCGATATTGACCTGGATGAAATCGACATGCCATAGCGCGGTCAATCCGGTCGGCATAATTCTTTCGTTGTTTTGAAGTGTTTGTTCTGCGTGGACGATGAGCAAACCCAACAACGGAGATTCAGTTAATGGACGAAGACGATTTAACGGTCGATGACCGGTTTCGCAGCCGCGACATTGGCAAAGGGTCGGACGATATCATATTGGCGATCCGCGACATTATTGATGCGGATACGGCGTTGCTGGAAACAGATCCCGAAGCGGTTTTGGTTTCCGAGCGTGCAGAAGCACGATTGCGCGCCGCGCTTGAACGTCTCACCGGTGGTTCTGACACACCGCCCACCGTATTGCAGGCCTTGGTGCTGGAAGCGCTTGACCCATTATTGCGCGACTGGCTGGAGCGCAATTTGGCCCCGTTGGTTGAGCGGTTGGTCGAAGCGGAGATAGGCCGAATCATGGCAAGCGGTGATCGCACAAAGCAACTTGAAGCCGACGACGCGCTGGTGTAGTGGCTTGGGTTCGTTTCATCTTTAGTGTAGAACTTCTCAAGTGCCCATGTCCGATACCCGCCACGAACCACTCGACAAAACCTATGATCCGTCAGCAATAGAAGCGACGCTTTATTCGGCGTGGGAAAATGACGGCTGTTTCAAAGCAGGTCGGGTGCCCGAAGCCGAACCTTACACAATTGTCATTCCGCCGCCCAATGTGACCGGCAGCCTGCATATGGGCCACGCACTGAACAACACATTGCAGGATATTCTGTGCCGCTTTGAACGCATGCGCGGACGGGATGTATTGTGGCAGCCCGGCACCGACCATGCCGGTATTGCCACGCAAATGGTGGTTGAGCGCCAACTGGCCGAAGACGGCAATATGACCCGTCGCCACATGGGGCGCGAAGCATTTATTGAACGCGTGTGGCAATGGAAAGAAGAAAGCGGGTCGACCATCACCGGCCAGTTGCGCCGCCTTGGGGCATCGTGCGATTGGAGCCGCGAGCGTTTCACCATGGATGACGGCCTGTCGCAGGCCGTGGTGAAGGTTTTTGTCGGGCTATACGAGCAGGGGCTGATTTACAAAGACAAGCGTCTCGTCAATTGGGACCCCGGGCTTTTGACCGCGATTTCCGACCTTGAGGTTGTGCAAAAAGAAGTCAACAGCCACATGTGGCATTTCAACTATCCGCTTGAGGATGGCAGCGGCCACATTACCGTTGCCACCACGCGGCCCGAAACCATGCTGGGCGATACCGGCGTGGCCGTGCATCCCGACGACCCGCGCTATAAGAAACTTATCGGCAAGCATGTGGTGTTACCGATTGTCGGGCGCAAAATTCCAATTGTGGCCGATGACTATGCCGACCCGGAGCAGGGTTCGGGTGCCGTGAAAATTACCCCGGCGCATGACTTTAACGATTTCGAGGTCGGCAAGCGGTGTGGGCTTGCCGCCGTGAATATGCTTGATCAACGCGCCTGCATTGACCTGTCAGACCCCGCTTTTGAGGATATGGTGGGGCGTGACGATTGGCAGGGTATGGATCGGTTTGAGGCGCGCAAGAAAGTAGTCGCAACGCTCGATGCGCTGGGGCTGGTCAACAAGATTAAAGATAATACCCATATGGTGCCGTTCGGCGATCGCTCGGACATGGTGATTGAACCGTGGCTTACCGACCAATGGTATGTCGATGCGAAAAGTATGGCAAAGCCGGCCATTGAAGCGGTGGAAAATGGTGCGGTCAAATTTATTCCTCAGCAATACGAAAATATGTACTTTTCCTGGATGCGTGACATTCAAGACTGGTGTATCTCACGTCAATTGTGGTGGGGCCACCGAATTCCCGCTTGGTATGACGAACAAGGCAATGTCTACGTTGCCAGCAGCGAAGCTGACGTACGCAGCAAATACCAACTGGATGACACCGTCGCTCTGCGACAAGATGAAGACGTGCTCGACACCTGGTTCAGCTCTGCACTGTGGAGTTTTGGCACCCTTGGCTGGCCTGAAACGA
>CAJWBV010000127.1 GCA_913020275.1 uncultured Rhodobiaceae bacterium | reverse complement strand
GGCTGGATGGTTTTGACCCGCCGCTGGACCGGCTTTTTCGTTTTTCTGGCCGTTTTGAACGAAGCCGTATGGCGCACCCAAACAACCGATCTCTGGGTCAGCTTCAAAGTCTTTGCGATTTTGCCGCTAACCATCGGCTTTATGCTTTTGCAAATGCCCTTGCTGCGCAGGCACCTGCCGGCCGATTTCGGGCAAGAAGCCAATCAAGAAACCGGTCAAGACCCGAAAAGTGACGGTTAGCTTTCCGCAAAAACATCACGCAATTCAAGATCTGCACCATGTGGGTGGCACGGACCGATAAACACATGCTCGCCCTCCGGCCCGTTTTCGCCGGTCCACAAACGATAAGATAAATGCGAAAACGACCTTACGTGATCATGGTCCATTTTCAGCCAAGCCACCGGCGTGTCAGGCGTCACGGTTTCACCGGCTTGGGCAAAACTCGACTCGATTGCCATGCGCTGTGACACATCGAGATATGGCCAGACAAGCGAGTGATAAAGCACTGTGACCTGCCCGCGCGGGCGGTTCATGATTTGCGCCGCCACCCAACCGGCGGCATCGGCGCGCACGAGTTTCGGTGGGGCATTGTCGGCAATCGACAAAGCTGCCAGAAGCCGCGCACGGCGTTCGGACATATCTCCCCAGACCCAAGCCTCCAAAGCGCGGCGCGCTTCTGCATCGCCAATGTCAACTGGAAACAAATCGCAACCTACGCGTGCCGCAATTTCAATGTCGCTTTGCAAAGGTGGAGGCGATGCACCGCGCCATTGGCTCGAAATCGTCAGCGCGCTGTCGCGCGGGCCCCAGCTCAGGGACCCGTTAGCGGTTTCAATCTGATAGTGGAATTTGTCGAATAATAAATTCAGGCCCGCGCTTGCGCCCATTTCGGCCAGATTGAGCGGCAGGCCGGTGCGCCGTGCAATTTCGGAAAATCCGACCAGCAAAACACCGGTGCGACCGGTTTCGTTGGTTTGCGGCGTCCGGCGAAAAAACCGGCGGGCGTCCGCCTCGTGACGGGTGAAACAATCAAGCACGGCGCGCGCCAGCGCGTCCTTTCCCTGCGCCTGAAATGTTCCGCCGCAACTTGCAAAATGCGGACGCAGGCCTGCATCGCCGCCCAGTGCCGAAAAGTGAATGAAGCCTGCCAGACGCAAAGGCACATTGTCGTCCAGCGGGTCGCCGGCCCAGCCCCGCGTCAATGTCGCGACGATGCCATCGGTCAAAAAATCATTGAGGCAGATTTCCAACACGGCCTTGGTGAGCGGCGAGCCCAACACATCGCAAGCATGAATCTGGGCTTCAAGGGCGGTGGCGATTTTGTCGTTTTTCAATTTATTGTTCAGTCATTCTTGTAGCGCGCGGCAAGAGCTTCGAAGCCGGGCGTGGCGGCCCAGTCTGCGGGCTCGCTGAAGGGGACGAAACTGCCCCTGTCTTTGGTTTCGCGATAATGTTGCAAAGCCCAGTAAACGCTTGGAAAGGCGAGATTGTCCCAAGGAATGTCATCCCATGCAAACAGCGCAACTTCCGCGCTTTCGGGGCCGACGGCTATATCATCCGACACCAATTTGGCGCGGTAAAAAATTTGCACCTGAGAAATGCGCGCCACATTATAGACACCGATCAGCGCATTTGTTTCAACCTCGGCACATGCTTCCTCGCGGGCCTCGCGGGCGGCGCCTTCGGCAATGGTTTCATTGTTTTCCATGAAACCTGCGGGCAGGGTCCAAAAGCCGAGTCGCGGCTCAATCGCACGGCGGCACATTAAAATGCGGTCCTGCCAAACGGCGACAACGCCGGCCACGATTTTCGGATTTTCATAATTAATCAGCCCGCAATGATCGCAAATATTGCGTGAGATGGCATCGCCGTCGGGCACGCGCTTGGAAAAAGACAGGTCATTGCGATAGGCACGTGAACGGTCTTTGAACGTCATTGGCTGGCCTCCGGAAGCTCAAGATCAAGATGCGGCAGAATATCGCTTTCCAGACTAGCACGGGCCAGCGGTCCGGCAAAACGCGAGACAATGCGTCCAGTACCGTCAATCACAAATGTTTCCGGCACACCGTAAACGCCAAAATCAATCGCCACCCGCCCGCGCGTGTCAGCCCCGATACGCGTATAAGGATTGCCAAGCGCGCCGATAAAGCGGCGCGCGGCATCTGCATCGTCTTTATAATTCAGCCCGAACACAGTGACACCGGCGCGCGCCAGCGCCATGAGTTGCGGGTGCTCTTCGCGACACGGCCCGCACCAGCTGGCCCAAACATTGAGAACAACCGGCCTGCCCGTCGCCAAATCACTGCTGCGCAAGCCCGCACTGTCGGCTTCGAGTCCGGGCAAGGCGAAATCAGGCACTTTTTGGCCGGTCAGGGCGGAAGGCAGCCGCGTCGGATCACCGGCAAACAGGGCTACATAAAAAAGTCCGAAAAATCCGAAAGCCGCCAGCATGGGCAGCCAGCGGCGCAAGGCTGACTGTTTTTCAGCCATCGCCATTTTGCGTGTCCTGCAGGGTGGCGAGGCGTTGACGCGCCTGAGCCAGACCGCGAAAGCTCACTGCAATAATGGCGCCGAGCGCTAAAGCCGTGAAGATATAGCTTGCATAAATATAAAAATCATACATGGCCCAATCCTTGATAACCCGGTCCGCGTCCCAGCTTCGCTCAACCCTCGCTCTGGCGCACACGCAAGCGTTGGCGCAAAACTTCCATTTGCAGGCGCGTCAATGTGATTGCCAGAAACAGAAGCAAAAACGCCACTCCCATGATCAAAAGCGGATAAAGAAAATCGGCATGCAGGGCGGGCCGCGCAAAACGCGACACGCTGGCCGGTTGGTGCAATGTGTTCCACCAGTCGACGGAAAATTTTACAATCGGCACATTGACAAAACCCACAACTGCCAAAATTGATGTGGCGCGCGCCGCGCGGCCATAATCGTCAATCGCCTCCCATAGGGCGATATATCCGAGATAAATGAACAGCAACACCAAGACAGAGGTGAGGCGTGCATCCCACACCCACCACGTACCCCACATGGGCTGGCCCCACAGCGCGCCCGTTACCAGGGCGACAAGCGTGAAAACCGCGCCCACCGGTGCGGCCGCGCGGGCTGCCAGATAACCCAATGGATGGCGCAGTACCACCGCCACAATGCTGGCAAAAAAAATGAAGCTATAAGCAAAAAGCGCCATCCACGCCGCCGGCACATGCACAAACATAATGCGTACCGTTGCCCCTTGCTGGTAATCATCGGGCACACCACTAACCATAAACAAGCCAAAAGTGAGGGCGCCCACAGCCGTCAGCCAGAGCGAGGCGTGCAGGCGTGCCGCCAAATTCATGAAGCGGTGCGGATTGGCGTATAGCGCAGACAGATTTTCCAAACGCTCAAGCATGGCGTGTCCTAACGCGGCTTAAAGGCTGTGTCAAAGCGGCAAGTTTACCCATAGTGACCGGCCCCCACATTCAGCGTAATCCGGCACGCAAGGCAGCCGCAATGGCGGGCGGTGCCAGAAAAATGCTGGCAGCGGAAATCAAACCTAGCACGCCGAGGGCGGCAACATCCAGCGTACCGGGTGCAGCCAGTGACCGCGCCAATGCACCGGCGCCGAACACGATGACCGGCACATAAAGCGGGGTGACGATGAGAACGGTAAGCAAGCCCGCGCGCCGCACGCCGACTGCAAGCGCCGCACCAATGGCTCCCAGCATGACCAATGCCGGAGCTCCGGCCAGCAGGGCCGCCAG
>CAJWBV010000126.1 GCA_913020275.1 uncultured Rhodobiaceae bacterium | reverse complement strand
TCAAGACATTCCGCGACGAGCAACCTTCGCCGGTTGCCAATTTGATGGTGATAACCGACCCGCCGATCAGGGATGCTTCGGGCTATGAGCTCGGCATCAAAACCGATGTGGTCGACAATGGTGTCGATTCGGCACTGGCAATCACTTATGATGTTAAGCAGGACACGCCGGAGTCGCTCTTGGACGCGCTGGCGGCGCGGGGCCTCAAAGTGACCTCCAGCGAAGTTGATGACGTGTCGATCCGTCTGGCCTCAGGCAATATGGGGGTTCAGGCCGCGGTGAACGAGGAAATCGAAATCTCGGAACTGCCTATGATGATGTATGTCTATTTGACCATCATTGCGCTGGTTATACTAACCTATCGCGACTGGCGGGCCACAATCGCCTGCTGTGTGCCGCTGACACTGGCAACCTTTATGGGCTATTGGTTCATGGAAGTGCTTGAGATCGGGCTGACCGTGGCGACGCTGCCGGTGATGGTGTTGGCCGTGGGCCTTGGGGTGGATTATGCGTTTTATATTTACAACCGCATCCAGTTCCACCTGTCGCAGGGCGATGATGTGACCTTGAGCTTCAAAAAGACGCTGAACGAAACCGGCATGGCCGTTGTGTTCACGGCTTTGACTTTGGCAATCGGCGTGTCGACATGGGCGTTCTCAGCGCTCAAGTTCCAGGCCGATATGGGTCTGTTGTTGGCTTTCATGTTCATGATCAATATGGTCATGGCCGTGACTGTTCTGCCCGCACTTGCCGTGGTGCTGGAAATGATGTTGCCTCGCAAGGAACCGCCTAAGGCACCTTCGGGCGCCCTGGCGCACTAATCCCTTAACGGGTGGCCGAGCAGTGTTTCCAATTCGGAAATGGCTTGCTCGGCCCCTGAGACCTTGATGGTCGCCATGCCAAGCGCGCGTGCGGGCTTCAGATTGACGCCGAGATCATCCAGAAAAACCGCCCGCTCCGGTGCCACATCAAGCGCGGCGCAGGCCATTTTGTAGATTTCCGGATCCGGCTTGCGGATACCGACTTTCGAACTTTCAATGACATGCGAAAACAGCTCCATAACGGCCTCGACCGCGGCGGCTTTTTCCATGCTGCGCGCCATGCCTGCGCCGCTACCGGTTTTCACATTATTGGTGATGCATCCGATTTTGTAGTCCTCATCAATGAGCCGCTGTAACACCGCCACCATTTCGGGGCGAATATCGCCGGCGAGCAAAGCCAGTACGTCCGCCCCGCGCACGCTGTGTCCGCGCGCTGCGGCTTCGGCCTGAAACGCGGCATCAAAGGCGTCGGCGTCAATTTCACTGCGCTCAAACAGAGCCCAGGCATTGGTGTCGGGGTTGGTTGCGTTTATCGAGCGGATAAAGTCCTTCGGCAGCTCACTGGCAGTTTCAAATCGGGCGAAGGCTTCAAACGGGCTCGATGTAATCACGCCGCCAAAATCCCATATCACGGCATCAAAATTTCGATACATCAGGTTTCCAGTGCTGAAAGTTGCGGGCTAAAGCCCTTTTTGTTAGGCTTGAGCATATCCAGTGGGATAAAAATAACAAGGGGAGGACACTTTGGAACTATTACTTAAATTTTATACGTCACGATGGGCACTGCTTTTCTCTCTCATCGTGATGGTTGCCTGCGGTCTGGGCTTCAGCGAATTGCAAATGCGGCTGGGCGCCGACATTATTGACGTTTTGCGCGGTGGATATGATGCCGATATGGTGCAGGAAAGGTTCCTGATTTACGGTGAGGCGGGGCGCGCCCTTTATGCGCGCGCCGCACTGAGTCTGGATGTGGTTTATCCCCTCGCATACAGCACGTTTTTTGCCTGCCTGATTGTTATAGGGGCAGTCAGCTCGGGCGCCAGATATTTGGTCATTGTGCCGATAGTCGTCGCGCTGCTTGATCTTGGCGAGAACGTCAGCATTTACTTGTTGCTGACCAATTTCCCCGACATTACCGACGCCCAGATTGCGCGCGCCTCCACCCTCACCGTGGCAAAATGGTGGATGGTGGTGTTAATGCTGCTTGTCGCTTTCGGTCAGCTTTTCGTGCGTCTCACCATTTTGGCGTTCGGACAATTGCGCCGCTAGGCGCTCGTCTTTATTGGCCCGCAGCCCGTATAGGGTGAGCGGCAATTGCGCAAGCATGAACAGCCCTGTGGCCGGGGCCATCACGAAAACGCGAAACGTCACCCAATCATCATCGCTGAGCTGGCGCCAAGCAATCTCATTGGCGGTTCCGGCAATGAGAAAAAACACCCCCCAACGCAAGCTCAGTTGCCACCATACGCGATCGGGAAGATCAAACTGGGTTTTGAAAAACACTTTCATCACCGCCAGCCCGCGCCCCGCCCCGCCCAGCAAAACAGCGGCAAAGGCGAAAGAAAACAGCGAGGGCTGAATTTTGATAAAGAGTTTTTCGGCCGTCATCAGGGCTGTCACCGTCAAAATGCCGGATATGAGCGTGGAGAAAACGACAAAGCGGGCAAGGCGCTTCTCAATGACCCAAAACACCCCAATCAGAACCAATGCCGTCACCAGCGCAGCCAGCGCGCCTATATAAAGCCCGTGAGACTGGTTGACGATGAAGAAAGACGCCAGCGGAATGATTTCGCTGAACATCGATCCCAAGCGCATGGATTTTTTATGTTCGCCGACCATACCCGCGTCACCTGCTCATATCATCTTTACGCATTGAAAGACTTGGGCCATCGGCTATCAACACTGGCGGTCAACATCAACCCTCTGCAATCAAATCATTTGGCAGGTGACGCCCCGCAATAAAATAATGTATAGCTGCCCAGATATTGACAAGGGAACAAATTAACAGTGCATAGCGCAATGACTCGTTACTATACTGTGGACTCAGCAAATCGGACAAAATACCGACGAATTGCGGGCCTAACCCAAGCCCAATAATGTTTAGGATAAACAGTAAAATACCTGCGGCTACCGCACGCATCCGCAGGGCTGAAATGCCTTGAGTTTGCGAAAAAGTGGTTGCTTGATAAAAATTGCCCAAAAGAACAGGAAGGATCATGGCCAACAAGGCGATTGTGCTGTTGTTAGAGGTGAAAACCAAAATATTGAGGGGCACACAAATAAGCAGGGCAACCGCCGTTGTCCACAAAAACCATTTCGGGTCCCGCGCGCCAAACCGGTCAGCAAGATAGCCGCCCAACGCAATACCGATGCCGCCTGGAATGCCAAGAATTAAGCCAAACCATGTGCCTATTTCGCCGGTTCCCATGCCAAAAGAGCGGGTTAAAAAACTGGGGGCCCAGGTAATGAAACCATAGCCGACAAAGGCTGTTAGCGCGGCAGCAAAGGACATGTGCCGAAAGGATTTTTTGGCCCAGAGATATTGGAGCGTTTCGTTCACACCGGGTTGGTCGCTAGTGTCGGTTCGGCCCTCAGCCATGCCGCGTGGCGGTTCACGCAAACTAAATCGAACAACCAGGGCTAATAAAATACCGGGCAGGCCGACAATGAAAAATGCTGCACGCCAGCCGAAAAATTCATTGATCCAACCACCGGCAAAAAGACCGAACATAATGCCGAAGGGAATGCCGAGTGAGTAAATGCCCAATGCGGTGGCCCGTTGGTCAGCCGGATAATAATCGGCGATCATGGAATGGGCGGGCGGGCTACACCCGGCTTCGCCAATGCCCACACCGATGCGCGCCGCCAATAAGTGCCAGAAATTTTGCGCAAGGCCAGAAAGCGCCGTCATCAGGCTCCAAATACCCAGCGCCCA
>CAJWBV010000125.1 GCA_913020275.1 uncultured Rhodobiaceae bacterium | reverse complement strand
AAACGACACGGGCACACAACCGGCTTTGCGGGTTTCTGCCCCGGAAGGTCGACCCAATGCCACGCCTGTCACCACCGAACCTTATCCCGGCTTTGCCACCGACCTACAGGCCCCCTTTATGGGGCTTATGTGCCGCGCCAATGGCGTCAGCCGCATTCGCGAAACGATTTTTGAAAATCGCTTCATGCACGTGCAGGAACTGGTGCGGCTGGGTGCCGATATTTCGCTGGAAGGCGACACGGCCATTGTTACAGGGGTTGACGCGCTTTACGGCGCGCCCGTCATGGCGACCGATTTGCGCGCTTCCGTCACGCTGGTGATTGCCGGACTTGCCGCGCGCGGCACGACAACCATCAACCGCGTCTATCACCTTGATCGCGGCTATGAACGCATCGAGGAAAAACTCTCAGCCTGCGGTGCGAAAATCTGGCGGGAAAAAGCATGACGCACAGACCGCTCAAACTCTTCGCCAGAGCCGCCGAGGATATGGATATCATATCAGCCCATACGCAAGATGCGGTTTTGCAAACCGGTGATATGGCCTTTCTGGACGACCAGCGCCGCGTGGTGCTTGTGATGAACCGTTTTTGCTGGGAATTGCCGGAAAGCAAATCTTTGCGCGTACGAAGTGCACTACAAATTGGCAGCATTGTGAGCGCCCAGCGCCGCAATATTCGCACCGACCAGCCCGATGGCGTATTGTCGCTTCTGGCGTTACGCTTTGAAGCGGAAGACGCACCGGCGGGCACGGTTTCGATTATTTTTTCCGGTGGCGGCGAAATACGCTTGGCGGTAGAAACTTGCGAAGCCATATTGGAAGATATAACCGAGCCATGGGCCGCAACTCGGCGTCCGGCTCATGATGCAAACGCGTAGCAGGAGCCGTTAGATGACGTGCAAGATGATCCTGAATTCTGCGGATACGGATTTTTCCGACCGTTTCGTTGCCCTGCAATCAATGAAGCGGGAGCAGGACGCCGACGTGCATGCCGATGTGAGTGCAATTATTGATGCCGTGCGCACCGACGGCGACGACGCACTTGTCGCCTATACAAAAAAATTTGACCGGCTTGACCTCAAGCAAACCGACATGCGCGTGAGCGCGGCAGAAATCGACGCGGCCGAAGCAGCTTGCGCGCCCGAAACGCGCGCGGCGCTCGAAAATGCCGCCGCCCGCATTGCCGATTATCACGCGCGGCAAAAGCCGGAAGACAGCCGCTTCACGGATGCGGTCGGGGTTGAGTTGGGCCATCGCTGGACGCCGGTCGATGCGGCGGGTCTTTATGTTCCAGGCGGGTTGGCAAATTATCCTTCTTCCGTACTGATGAACGCCATTCCCGCGCGCGTGGCCGGTGTCACGCGGGTGGCCATGGTGGTGCCCGCCCCTGGGGGAGTAATAAACCCTCTGGTTCTGGCAGCAGCAAAATATGCCGGCGTCAATGAAATATTCCGCATTGGCGGGGCGCAGGCGATTGCGGCACTGGCCTATGGCACGGCAACGGTCGCACCCGTAGATGTAATTGTCGGGCCGGGCAATGCCTATGTCGCAGCGGCCAAAAAGCAGGTATTCGGACATGTCGGCATCGACATGATGGCCGGGCCGTCCGAGATTTTGGTGGTTGCCGACGCCGATAATGATCCGGCTTGGATTGCCGCCGATTTGATGTCGCAGGCCGAGCATGATGATGTCGCCCAATCCGTGTTGATTTGCGACAATGCCGAATTTGCCGATGCGGTGATCGCGGCTGTCGATGTGCTGTTGAACGACTTGCCGCGTGCTGATATTGCGCGCCGCAGTTGGGAAAATTTCGGCGCGGTCATTATTGTTAAAGATTTAATGACGCAGGCCGCCAATCTGGTCAATGCGCTGGCACCCGAACATCTTGAACTGGCCGTCGAAGACCCTGAGGCCTTGGCTCGCGATATCAGACATGCAGGTGCTATTTTTCTGGGCCGCTATACGCCCGAAGCGGTGGGCGATTACATTGCCGGGCCCAATCACGTGCTGCCGACCGCGCGCGCGTCGCGCTATGCGTCGGGATTGTCGGTACTGGATTTCATGAAACGCAGTTCGCTGGTGCGTTGTGACGCCGCTTCGCTGGCCGAAATTGGTCCCGATGCCATGCGTCTGGCCGATGAAGAGGGATTGCACGCGCATGGCCGCTCCATTTCCATCCGGCTGAACCAACGCCCTGCCGGTTCAGGCAAAAATGGCTGACGCGCCCGACAAGCGCGAAGAAAACCCCGGCAAATCCGGAGCGGCGGACCGTATTGTGCATATTTCGCTGGATGATCCGGCGCTGGTCGCGCGCAATCCGGATATCGAACATGAGCGTCGTGTTGCCATTTTTGACCTTATTGAAGGCAATCATTTCCGTCTCGTTAGCGGAAAAACCGGCCCCTTCAGGGTGCGGCTGTCGCTCAGCGAACGCGGCATTCAGTTTGACATCTCTGATACTGACGACGCCCAGCTGGAAACTATTGATATTTCCATGGCGCCATTTCGCCGCCATATTCGGGATTATTTCATGGTCTGCGAGAGCTATTACGACGCCATTCGCAGCGCAACGCCCGATAAAATTGAGACCATTGATCAGGCGCGGCGGGTTTTGCATAATGAGGGTGCCGAGACATTGCGGACACGACTTGCCGGCCAGGCCGATATTGACGACGATACGGCGCGGCGTCTGTTCACGCTGATCAGCGTGTTGCAAATGCGCGGATAGGTCGAAAAGACTTGATTTTTCTGCATATTCTGACCATTCTCCGGCATCAAGAACTGAGTGAGACGTATGGCAAAAGAAGAACTACTGGAATTTAACGCGACCGTTGTCGAATTGCTGCCGAATGCAACTTTTCGGGTAAAACTCGAAAACGACCACGAAGTGATTGCCCATACTGCGGGCAAAATGCGCAAAAACCGCATTCGCGTGCTGGCGGGCGATAAAGTTCTGGTAGAAATGACACCTTATGATCTCACAAAAGGACGGATCACCTATCGTTACAAATAAGCGGCTATGCCTTGCAAGCGCCTCACCGCGCCGTCAGGCATTGTTGGCGCAGGTCGGCATTGTGCCCGACACGATTGTTCCGGCCGATATTGACGAAACCCCGAAGCCCGGAGAATTGCCCGCACAACTCGCCGCGCGGCTTGCTTTTGAAAAAGCGCTTTATGTTTCTGAAAACACTGCCAATGAGGCGAATATGCTGGTTCTGGCCGCCGATACGGTTGTCAGTATCGGGCGGCGCATTTTGCCAAAAACCGAAACGCGCGATGCCGCGCATGACTGCCTCACGGCTTTGTCTGGCCGCGGGCACCGTGTCAGCACGGGGGTGTGCCTGTTTGCCGAGGGTGCGTGTGTCGCAAAGCGTCTGGTCACAAGCCGCGTGCGGATGAAAACGCTTGATGCCCATGATATTGAAACTTATCTGGCATCGGGCGAATGGCGGGGCAAGGCCGGTGGCTATGCCATTCAGGGCAAGGCCGCACGTTTTGTGACCCGCATTGTCGGGTCGTATTCGGCGATTGTGGGCTTGCCAGTTTTTGAAACTGTCGCCATGTTGTCGGGGGTCGGTTTTACGGTCACGGAAGATGGAGAAGATAATGGGTCATGAGGTTTTGATCAGCGTGCGCGACGCCACCGCACGGATTGCTCAAATTGAAGACGGCAGGCTTGTCGGATTTCAGGCCGCCCCGATGGGGCAAAAACAAGCCGACGCCGCCGACCGGCTGAACGGCCGCATCTATCTTGCCCAGGTTGAACGCGTGGTGCCGCATTTGCAGGCGGCTTTTGTT
>CAJWBV010000124.1 GCA_913020275.1 uncultured Rhodobiaceae bacterium | reverse complement strand
CGTTTCCGGCAGAACTTGCTAGGCAAGCGCGTCGATTATTCGGGCCGCTCGGTGATTGTTGTTGGCCCCGAATTGAAATTGCATCAATGCGGCCTGCCGAAGAAAATGGCGCTTGAATTGTTCAAGCCATTTATTTATTCGCGCCTTGAGGCCAAGGGGCTTTCGGCTACGGTCAAGCAGTCGAAGAAAATGGTCGAGAAAGAACGCCCCGAAGTTTGGGACATTCTCGATGAGGTGATCCGCGAGCATCCGGTTATGTTGAACCGTGCGCCAACGCTGCACCGTCTGGGCATTCAGGCTTTTGAGCCTGTGCTTATCGAAGGCAAGGCCATTCAACTTCACCCGCTGGTTTGCGCCGCGTTTAACGCCGACTTTGACGGCGACCAAATGGCCGTGCATGTGCCGCTTTCGGTTGAAGCGCAATTGGAAGCCCGCGTGCTGATGATGTCGACAAACAATATTTTACATCCGGCTAATGGCACTCCGATTATCGTGCCGTCGCAGGATATCGTGCTGGGGCTTTATTACATGACCTTGCAGCGCGATGGCGCAGAAGGCGAGGGCATGTTGGTCTCCGATATTGCCGAGCTGGAACATGCGCTCGACCAGAAAACCGTTACCTTGCATTCGAAAATCAAGGCGCGTGTTGAAGAGGTGGATGCCGAGGGCAATCTCTCCACCCGCATAGTCGACACCACGCCGGGCCGGTTTATTCTTGCCCAAGAACTGCCGAAGCATGTCAATCTGCCCTATGAGACAATTAACAAGCTGATGTCCAAGAAGGAAATTTCCAAGGTC
Source organism: uncultured Rhodobiaceae bacterium (assembly GCA_913020275.1). Lineage (GTDB taxonomy): Bacteria > Pseudomonadota > Alphaproteobacteria > RS24 > RS24 > UBA7378. The sequence goes on along the minus strand of CAJWBV010000124.1, from coordinate 3,007 downwards.
ATCGATGCCGTTTACCGTCACTGCGGCCAGAAAGAAACCGTGCTGTTTTGCGACCATATTATGAAGGTTGGCTTCCGCGAAGCCTGCCGTGCCGGTATTTCCTTTGGTAAAGACGATATGGTTATTCCCGAAACCAAGGTGGATCTCATTGAGGAAACCACGAATCTGGCCAAGGAATATGAGCAGCAGTATATTGACGGCCTGATTACGCAGGGCGAGAAATACAACAAGGTTGTGGACGCCTGGGCGCGTTGCACCGACCGCGTTGCCGATGCGATGATGGCGAAAATTTCGACCGTCGACGCCGATGATACCGAAGACGAAAACTTCATCAATTCCATCTATATGATGTCGCATTCGGGCGCGCGCGGTTCGCCGGCACAGATGAAACAGCTTGCCGGCATGCGCGGGCTGATGGCGAAACCGTCGGGCGAGATTATCGAAACGCCGATTATCTCCAACTTCAAGGAGGGCCTGTCGGTTCTGGAATACTTCAACTCGACCCACGGTGCACGTAAAGGCCTTGCCGACACGGCGCTGAAAACGGCCAATTCGGGTTATCTGACGCGGCGTCTCGTCGACGTGGCGCAAGATTGCATTGTCAATGAGGCTGATTGCGGCACCACGGCGGGCATTACCGTTGCTGCCGTGATTGATGCCGGTGAGGTAATTACCTCGCTCAGCGACCGTGTGCTGGGTCGTGTGCCGGTTGCCGATGTGGTCAATCCGGCAAATGACGAGGTTATCGTCAAGGCCGGTGAACTAATCTCGGAAGAGCATCTCGGCGCGATTGAAGAGGCCAATCTGGTCAGTATCAAAATTCGTTCGGCGTTGACATGTGAAACGAAAAATGGCGTGTGTGCGGCGTGTTACGGACGTGATCTGGCTCGCGGAACGCCGGTGAATATGGGCGAAGCGGTCGGCGTGATCGCGGCCCAGTCGATTGGTGAGCCGGGCACGCAGCTGACCATGCGTACTTTCCACATTGGGGGTACGGCGCAGGTTGTTGACCAGTCCTTTATCGAGTCGAATGCCGAAGGTCAGGTGCAGATAGAAAATGCAAATATCGTGACCGACAGTTCGGGCCGCTCGGTCGTCATGGGCCGCAATGTGGCCATTAAGATTGTTGACGCAAATGGTTTGGAGCGCGCGAGCCACAAACTGACTTATGGCGCGCGTTTGCGCGTCAGCGAAGGCGATGAAATCAAACGCGGTGCGCGTTTGGCCGAGTGGGAGCCATACGCCATTCCGATTTTGACCGAACTGGAAGGCACGGTCGAGTTTGAAGACCTTGTCGAAGGTGTGTCCATCACGGAAGTCACGGACGAGGCGACCGGCATTTCCCAGCGCGTTGTCGCAGACAGTTCGGGTCAGGCCCGCGGCGCGGACCTGAAACCGGCCATGGTTATTAAAGACGGCAAGGGTGCCGTTAAAAAGCTCTCAAACGGCAATGAAGCCCGCTATATTCTTGCGGTCGGCGCGATTTTGTCTGTTGAGCCGGGCGCTGAGGTGCATGCCGGTGATACGCTGGCGCGTATTCCGACGGAAGGTGCGACGTCGAGCGATATTACCGGTGGTCTGCCACGGGTTGCCGAGCTGTTCGAAGCCCGTCGGCCCAAAGACCATGCGATTATTGCCGAAATTACCGGACGTGTGGAGTTTGGGCGCGATTATAAAAACAAACGCCGGATCGTCATTCATCCGGAAGAGGCCGATATGGAACCGGTGGAATATCTGGTTCCCAAAGCCAAGCACCTGTCCGTTCAAGAAGGTGACATCATCGAAAAAGGCGAATATCTCATCGACGGCCACCCCGCGCCGCATGATATTCTCGCGATTTCGGGTGTAGAAGAGCTGGCGGCCTATCTGGTGAATGAAATTCAGGATGTGTATCGCTTGCAGGGTGTGACGATTAATGACAAGCACATTGAAGTGATTGTGCGTCAGATGTTGCAGAAGATTGAAATTCAGACCACCGGCGACAGCGATTTCCTGTCGGGCGAGCAAATCGACCGTATGGAATTTGACGAAGCGGTTGAGAAATTGCAGGCCGAAGGCAAGGAAGTGCCGACGGGAAATCCGATTTTGCTTGGAATTACAAAGGCTTCACTGCAAACGCGGTCGTTTATTTCGGCGGCGTCCTTCCAGGAAACTACGCGTGTGCTGACCGAAGCGGCGATCAACGGCAAATATGACGAACTGATCGGTTTGAAAGAAAACGTGATTGTCGGGCGGCTTATTCCGGCAGGCACGGGTGGCATTATGCAGCGTCTGAAGGGCGAGGCGAGTGCGCGCGATGCGGAACTGGCGGTTGATGTACCTGTGGGCATTGAAGCGGCCGGTGAAGAAAGCGAAGCGGCGGACGAAGCCAGCGCGTAAAGTATCCCGTTTTCGGGTTAAAGACGCCGGGAACCCCTAGCGGTTCCCGGCGTTTTTCTTAGCAAATTATGTATTTTCAAAAAATCAATAAAAATCCAATCAACGCTTGACCAAACACGCTGATTTTCGTAAGAAACCCTCACTTTGGTAACAGGGCTGTAGGTTTACAGCGATTGCGGGGCCAACCCAATATCCAAATGACCTAAACGCTGTTTATTGATCTGAAGTGACTTTTAACGCGCATGATTCGCTGGAATCCTCTGCAACCGTCGGGATGGAACAAAGCTGTTCCCTTTCGGCATTTGGGCTTTCGGGATTGTGCTACGGGCATGATTTCCGCTTGGCCCGTTCGTGTTTGATTATGGGGAGTTGGCTGAATGCCTACCATCAACCAGTTAATCCGCAAGCCGCGGACAAAGGTTTTGAAACGCAACAAGGTGCCGGCCATGGAAGCCTGCCCGCAACGTCGTGGTGTGTGTACGCGCGTCTATACAACAACGCCTAAAAAGCCGAACTCGGCCTTGCGTAAAGTCGCTCGCGTGCGACTGACCAGCGGTTACGAAGTGACCAGCTACATTCCCGGCGAGGGACATAATCTGCAAGAGCACTCGGTTGTCATGATCCGCGG
>CAJWBV010000123.1 GCA_913020275.1 uncultured Rhodobiaceae bacterium | reverse complement strand
TGTCTCCGCCCGACGCGACCCCGACGGTACAAATGTCCTGATTACGGTCGATGACAATGGCACCGGCATTCCGGCAGAAAACCGCGAAGATGTGTTCCGGCCATTTTATCGTCTGGATGATGCACGCACAGCGCAAATGGGCGGCACCGGCCTTGGGCTGGCCATTGCCCGCGACATTGCGCGTGGACATGGCGGCGACATTACGCTCGAGCAAAGCAATCTGGGCGGCCTGCAGGCACGCATTTCAATTCCCGCTTAGTTCAAGCCTAATTCTTGTCGTCTTCCGGCCCCGCCAAATCGCGGGCGCGCTGAAACGCGGCTGACGTTGTCCGCCGCATCAAATCGCCAAGACCGGTCTCGCCCGCCAATATTCCGAGTGCCGCTTCAGTCGTGCCGCCGGGCGAAGTCACATCGCGACGCAATTGTCCGGCGTCAACATCAGGGCCGGCAACGGCAACATCCAACATGGCGCCGGCGCCCGATACAGTCTGATAGGCAAGCCGCTTGGCGATGGCCGGTTCAAGCCCCAGCGCCTCGCCACTGCCCGCCAGGGCTTCGGCCATGTGAAACACATAAGCCGGGCCCGACCCGCTAATCGCGGTTACGGCATTAATCTGGTCTTCGCGCGAAAGCCATACCGTGTCGCCCACCGCCTGCATCAACCATTCGGCGGCATCGCGCAAGTCGGCGGGCACTTCTGCCTCCGCAACCAGCGCTGAAATACCACGCCCCAGCGCTGCCGGTGTGTTCGGCATGGTGCGGATAAAATGATGCTTGGCACCGGCCAAATCTCGTAATGTGGCGATTGATGTTCCCGCCATCAACGATATGAGGAGGCACGCCTCCGGCAGGGTTGCCGCCACATCAGGTATCACTTGCGCGGCCATTTGCGGTTTGATGGCAAGCACCACTATATCGGGTGAAAAATCGGGCCCGGCTTGTGGTACAACATCCACGCCCAGCGCGGTGAGCGCGGCGGTCGGATTTGGTTCCTGTACACAGAACTGTTTTGTCAACAGGCCTCTTTTCAGCCAGCCCCCAAGCAGGGCACTGCCCATTTTGCCGCCGCCAATCAGTAGTATTTTTTTGTTCTTATCCATTTCGCGCCCGCAACATCAAGCATCGCCGCGGGTCTCAAACAGGCTACTTTCAAGAGCTGATTGTGGTGTATAGCCCGCCCAAATCAAAAACTGGAAGGCCGGAAAAAAGCGTTCGCAGGTTTCGATTGCGTGATTAAGCAATTCCTCGCATTGGCCCTCGGAAAGCCCTTTGCCGCTGACAAACATGGTGTTGCGAAACAAAATGGCACCATCGCCCGACCAAATGTCGAAATGACCCAGCCACAATTGCTCGTTTATCAAGGCCAGCAATTCGTGAATTTCGGCGCGCTTGGATTGAGGCGCGCGCGTGTCCAACACGCTGGCAACGTGCAAGCCGCCCAAATCAGGACGCCAGCTAATGGCGAGATGATAGTCGCAAAATGTTCCCGAGACGCAAACATTCACGTCATCTTCGGTGCCGCGTTCAAACGGCCACTCGCGCGACGCCGCAAGTGTCTCGATCAGATCAATCGGATGGTCGATAAACTGGTTGTCAGCCGACACATTTGTCTGCATGTCACCTATCCTGTCGCAAACACTACATCTAGTTGGTCGAGAAGAACTCAACCACAACAAGAAGGTGCCTGATTCACTGAGTCGTTAAAAGGTTAAAGTACCGGGGGTATCAAGAAATCGGAGGAAGCACGAATATTTCGGGCAACACCCTCTAATCACGTTGCTTCAGCGCGTCGATTTCTTCCTGCAAACGCTGGTTTTCTGCGCGCGCTTTTTCGGCCATTTCGCGTACGACCTCAAATTCTTCGCGCGTCACCAATGCACCGTCCGCCAGCATGGTATCGAGCATGCCGCGCAGGGTTTGGGCAAGTTCTTCGCGCACGCCTTGAGCGGCGACGCCCAGTCCGGAGACAAGTTGGCTTACATCGTCCAAAATTTTGTTTCGTGCATCGCTCATATTCCCAGATTGGCGTTGCGCTGGTCACAATGCAAGTGCCATTATGCCGCGCAAACAGGAGATCGCATGCCTTTTCCAAGCCTTGATCCGGTGATTTTCGAAATCGGGCCGTTTGCCTTGCGCTGGTATGCGCTTGCTTATATTGCCGGTCTGATGCTGGGCTGGCGTTATGTCATTATGCTGAGCCAGTCGGCGCGGCTTTGGCCGCAAGGCCCGCCGGCCGGCCGCGAGGCGATCGACGACCTGCTCATGTGGATCACTTTTGGCGTCATATTGGGCGGGCGTCTGGGCTATGTGATTTTCTATAATCCCAGTTATTTTCTCACCCATCCGAGCGATATTTTGGCCGTCTGGCAAGGCGGCATGGCGTTTCATGGCGGTCTTTTGGGGGTTATTGTTGCCATTATTATTTTCGCCCGGCGGCAGGATATTCCGATGCTGAGCCTTGGTGATATGGTCGCCGCCGCCGTGCCGATTGGCCTGTTTTTCGGGCGGCTGGCAAATTTCATCAACAGCGAATTATGGGGGCGCGTAACGCAAAGCCCATGGGGGGTGGTTTTCCCCAATGGCGGCCCGCTGCCGCGCCATCCGAGCCAGCTTTACGAGGCGGGGCTGGAAGGGCTTTTATTGTTTGTCGTACTGGGCTTTTTGATATGGCGGCAGGGCATATTGGCCCGTCCCGGCCTTGCCATTGGCGTGTTTTTGACAGGCTATGGGGCTTCGCGTGCGCTCATCGAACAAGTGCGCGAGCCCGACGCACATTTGGGTTACATTTTTTCAGGGATTACTATGGGGCAGATTTTGTCCCTACCGATGATTGCCGCCGGCATTGTCTTCGTTGTTCTGGGTATGCGGTCAAAATGAGCAAGCTGAAAGCCAAACTTGCTGCCCAAATCCAAGCAAACGGCCCGCTCTCACTGGCCGATTATATGGACGCCGCCCTGTCTGATCCGGAAGAGGGATATTATATGCGCCGCGCGCCGTTTGGTACGCCCCATGATGGCGGCGGCGATTTCACCACGGCACCCGAAATCAGCCAGATGTTCGGCGAGCTTGTTGGTGCCTGGTGCCTTGATTTGTGGGCGCGTTCCGCCCCCCCCCAGCCGGTAAATTTGGTCGAGTTGGGGCCCGGACGCGGCACGCTGATGGCCGATATATGCCGCACAACAGGCCGAAATTCGGTCTTCACCCAGCATCTAAGCGTACACTTTGTCGAAACCAGCCCGACCTTGCGCGCCGAACAAAAACAGCGTGTACCCAACGCAAGCTGGCATGACAGCATTGCAACCTTGCCCGAAAATGCGATGACGCTGGTGATTGCCAATGAATTTTTCGACGCTTTACCCATCACGCAATATGCGCGCACGCCATCGGGCTGGCGGGAAATTACCGTTACCCTGGAAAATAATGAATTGGCTTACGCGCGCGGGCCCGAGCAGAAAAATCCTTTCTCGGCTGTGCAGGCCGAGCTTTTGCCCTTTAGAGGTAAGGAAAGAAATAGAGAAATGTTAGAAGTTTATCGCAAAGAGCTAGAATGGGGCGGACGGCCCCTTATAATGGAAACTGGTAAGATTGCACGACAGTCAGACGGGGCCATCATGGTGACCTACGGGGATACCGTCGTGCTGGCTACCGCGGTGGCGCAAAAAGCGCCTAAACCTGGCGTTGATTTCTTTCCCCTTACCGTAAATTATCAGGAAAAAACATATGCTGCTGGAAAAATACCCGGAGGATTTTTTAAAAGAGAGGGACGACCTAGCGAAAAAGAAACACTTGTATCTCGTTTGATTGATAGACCTATTC
>CAJWBV010000122.1 GCA_913020275.1 uncultured Rhodobiaceae bacterium | reverse complement strand
ATAATCTCGGCCAACGCGGGTGCCAGCGCATCATCATCGGCCAAAGCCACGGCATGACGGTGCCCGTGTGCCCGCAAGCCCTCGACGAGATGCTCGGCGTCAAAACCCTTGATCGGTTCTTCTCCGGCGGTGAAAACCGGCAGCACAAAAACCACATCGGCGGCATTCATACAGCTACAGAAATCGGCGAACAGATCACGCAGCCGCGTATAGCGATGCGGCTGCATGACACCGATGACGCGTCCGCCTGCCGCTTCGCGGGCGCTGCCCAGAACAGCGGCAATCTCGACCGGATGGTGAGCATAGTCGTCAAAAATATCGACGTCGCGCCCCTTGCCGACATGAGAAAAGCGACGTTTTACGCCGGCAAAGCCTGACAATGCCCTGCGGATTTGTTCCGGTTCGGCGCGCACTTCAAAGCCTGCGGCAATCGCCGCCAGCGCATTTTGCAGATTATATGTCCCCGCCATGGGCAAATGCAGGTTTGAGATAACCGTTTGCGTGTCGGTCTGCCGGTCGCGGCAAATAACGTCAAATTCCTGTGCAAACCCGCGTGTGGTGATATTCGTTGCCTGAATATCAGCCTGCTCGTTCAGCCCATAAGTGATGATGCGGCGGTCTTGCACCTGACCCACCAGCGCCTGCACTTCCGGATGGTCGAGACACACAATGCCGGCACCATAAAACGGAATATTTTGCATGTAGCGCACAAACGCATCGCGCAAGTTTTCAAAACTGCCATAATGCTCCAAATGTTCGGGATCGATATTGGTGACAATGCCCATGGTCGCGGGCAGGCGCACAAAAGTGCCGTCGCTTTCATCGGCTTCAACCACCATCCAGTCGCCCGAACCAAGCCGCGCATTGGTGCCATAGGCATTGATAATGCCGCCATTGATAACGGTGGGATCGAGCCCCGCAGCATCAAGCACGGCGGCGGCCAGCGAGGTTGTGGTGGTTTTGCCATGCGTGCCGGCGACCGTCAGGCAGGGTTTCAAGCGCATGAGTTCGGCCAGCATTTCGGCGCGGCGAACCACGGGAATGTGGCGCGCGCGCGCGGCCAGCATCTCGACATTGTCTTGTGTAACTGCCGACGACACGGTGACGACACCCGCACCGGCAATATTTTCTTCGCGATGACCGATCATTACCGGCACACCCATATCCGACAGCCTGCGCGTATTGGCATTCTCGCCCAAATCGCTGCCTTGCACCTCATAGCCCATGACATGCATCACCTCGGCAATACCGCTCATGCCAATGCCGCCAATGCCGACAATGTGCACCCGCCCGAAGGGGCGCAATGTGCGCGGCGGTGCGGCAGGGCTTTGCGTCATTGCTTTTTCTCCTTGCCGGCGGAACTGTCGCTTTTGATGAGCGACAGGGCATAGCGACACAGGCGCAAATCGGCATCCGGCCGCGCCAGCGACAATGACCGCGCCGAGGCGGCGTTCAACAGCTCAATATTGAGCATCAGTTCGTTCAGTTTTCCCGACAGCCATTCGGTCGTGAATTCGGTTTGACTGACCATCCAAGCGCCGCCCTTTTCGTTCAGCTCACGCACATTATGTGCCTGATCCTGATCCAGAGAACCCGGCAAGGGCACGATAATGGCCGGCGCACCCAGCAGCGAAAGCTCACACACTGTCGAGGCACCGCCGCGACAAATGACCAGATGCGCGCGCCGCATGCGGGCGGGCAAATCGTCGAAAAAGTCGCGGATTTCGGCATAAACGCTGATTTCCCCATAGGCTGCGAGTGTTTGTGCCATATCGGCACGGCGCACCTGATGCACAACACGCAGGCGCGCTTTCAAATCCGCCGGCAACTCACCAATCGCCGCGGGAACCGTGTCTGCAAAAACGCCGGCACCCTGACTGCCACCGAAAATCAACAATTCAAACGGGCGCGAGGCATTGAGATAACGGTAGCCGCCGCGCGCCGCTGTCAGCACATCATTGCGCACAGGATTGCCGACTTTTCGGGTTCTTGTTTTTGTCGATTTTGATATACCGCGCGTGCCGCCAAAACTGGTTGCCAGATGCGCGCCGAGACCACACAGCACGCGATTGGCCCGCCCCAGCACGGCGTTTTGTTCATGGATTAACACCTGCCGCCCAAGCACTTGTGCGGCCAGTGCCGGGGCAAATGACGGGTAGCCGCCAAAACCTACAACGATTGAGGGTTTGAGCTTCAGCACGAGATGAACCGCCTGAACGAAAGCGAAGATAATTTTCAATAAGTTCCATGGGAGAAGCCATATTTTGCCGCCAAATATCGTTGCCGCCGCGAGCTTGTGAACGGGCATTTCTTCAAGTTGAGGAAGATAGGCCAGACCGCGCGCATCCGTTGCCAGATGTACTTCATGGCCCTTTTCCTTCATGCGGCGCGCCAAGGCACTGGCCGGAAACAAATGTCCGCCTGTGCCACCGGCCGCAAGCAGCACCACTTCGCTTCGGGTGTTTTGCTTCTGGTTCATGAGCGGCCTCCGAATTGCGCCTGAAGCGTCACGCCGCTTATGGGGCGCGCCAGCATCTGGTCGTGCGATCTGCGCCGCGACAACGCCACCAACATGCCCATGGTGAACGCCGAGGCGATAAGCGATGAACCACCATAGGAAATAAATGGCAGGGTCATGCCTTTGGACGGCATCAGATTGAGGTTAACGGCAAGATTGATAATGGCCTGCAATCCGAACAGGCAGGTCAGCCCCGCCGCCGCCAGCTGAATCCAATGCTCGCGCTCGGCGCGCAGCCCCGACAGCGCGCGCAACACAATTACGGCGAACACGCAGATAATAAAGCTGCCGATCAGCAAGCCGCCCTCTTCGGCGGCAACCGCGAACACATAATCCGAATGTGCGTCAGGCAAAATTGATTTGACGCGCCCGTCGCCCGGCCCGACACCCACAATGCCGCCGGATTTGATCGCATCCATGGCTTTGTCGACCTGATAAGTGTCGCCGCTCGACGGGGTGATGAAGCGGTCAACGCGGCTGGAGACATGCGGCTCGGTGGCATAAAGATACGCGCCCGTGGCAATACCCAGCACACCCAGCACGGACAACAGGCGCAAAGAGCCGCCTGCGAGAAAATACATGCACATCCAGACAAGACCCATCAGCGTCAACTGGCCGATATCGGGCTGGCCTGCCAGCAACACACAGCACATTACGAGGAGAGCAAAAGCACCCACCAGCGCATGGCTGTCAAAGCGGGTTTTGTGAAGGGCAAAAAGTTGCGCCGTCACGACCACAAAAGCAGGCTTCAGAATTTCAGAAGGCTGAACCGAAACACCGGCGATAATCAACCAACGGCTGGCACCCTTGGCGGATGTGCCGACAAACAGAGTGGCAACAACACCGACAAGAGCGGCGATGAAACTCGCCAACGCCAACATGCGCACCAAGTGCGGGTTCAGCATGGAGACGGCGAAAAACACACCCAGCGCCAGTGTGAGAAAAACCAATTGCTTGTTGGCAAAATAATAAATCGGCTTGCCGATATGTTGGGCCACGGCGGGGCTGGCGGCAAGGGCCATCAGATATCCCAGACCGATCAGCACAACCACGGCGGCAACAAGCCAGCGGTCGACGGTCCACCACCATTGGGCAATTGGGCTTTTATCGGTGCGGGCGAAAAATCTCAACATGGCGCGCCCTCATAAGCTGAAGTTTGCTCGGACTGCCATTTGGCAATGGCGGCGCAAAAAGCATCGCCTCGCGCCTCAAAATCAGGGAACTGATCAAACGAGGCACAGGCTGGCGACAGCAAGACCGCCGCTTGCGCCGGACTGCCCGTGACATCCCTTTTGGCGGT
>CAJWBV010000121.1 GCA_913020275.1 uncultured Rhodobiaceae bacterium | reverse complement strand
CAGCCAAGACCTGTGCGATCTGTGCGCCGTGCCGTCGGGCGATGTCGATGATGCGCTGAAATCACTTCCGACCGCGCCCGAACTGGTAACACTTGCACCGTTTCGCCTTGCCGATATTCCGGTGTGTTTCGAGCAGGTCGGACAGGTCATCGGCCAGATGGCGGCGGCCGAAAGCCTGCAAGCACGTTGGGCCGAGGCCCTGATGGCGTGTCGCGGACGTTTTGCGGAGCATGATTATCGCATTGCGTTTCTTGATTGGCTCGACCCGCCCTTTGCCGCCGGTCACTGGGTGCCCGATATTATTTCATGGATCGGGTGCACCTCTGTTTTGGCGCAGTCGGGCGAGCCGTCGCACGAGATCTCATGGTCGAAAGTACGCGATTGCGGCGCCGATTTTATTTTCGCGGCCTGTTGCGGGCAGTCGGTCGAAACGGCCAAAACTGCCGTTGAAAATTTGCCTGCCGATTTAGACATTCATATTCTGGACGGCGCGAAGCATTTCTCGCGCCCCTCGCCAACGATTATGGAAAGTGTCGGTTATTTTGCCGATACGATCGCCGCATTGAGCCGGTGAGACGATATCAGCCAGTCAAGCCAGTTGATAAATTCATTGTGGCGGCAATTAATGTCCAACACATCATCATCCGCGCCAAGTGACCAGCGCAGGTCGGTGCGTTCGGGCGCGCCGTGCAAGGTTGCGCATTGGTCGATAAATGTTTCCAGCGCCATTTTGTCGGCCATGAAGCCATCGTCGATTAGCCCGCCACCGCGAAATTTGGCAAGCGCGGCGATTTCCCCGAAATCAAACTCCGGATGATATTGCAGGGCAAAAAACCGACCCCTTTCGTGTTGAATATCGGCAGCCTGAATGCCCGTCATGGCATTGGCGGCCAGAATTGTGCCGCAGGCGGGCAGATGCGACACGGCATCAAAATGACTGGTGAACCCGTCGAAAACGGGGGCAGGCCGCTTGGCGTAAAACGGATGCGCGCGCCCCATTTCATTAAGGGTGATCTTACGCGCCAGACCGAACTCGCGCCCGTTCGGGTTTTTATGACATGCGCCTCCTGCGGCGACCGCGGCAAGCTGCAGTGCCCAGCACGACCCGAAAGCCGGAAGCCCACGCCGAAAACCCTCGCGCGCCAGCTCGATTTGCGCGGTGACAGCGGGGTCGTCGTGAAAAATCGTCAGGCTGGAGCCCGTCCAAAGCATTGCGTCGTAGCTGTCGAGATCGTCAATGCCGCTCTGCGGGTCGGCAGGGTGAACAATATCAACCTCTGCCTCGGGTAGATATCGGAACACCATATTGCGGTATAATGTGCCGGCGGGTGTGGCACCGGCTGCCTGCAGTGCCGCGCGGCCTGCCTTGTCATATCCATCGAGAACGAGAAAGCGCGGCATGACGGCCTATACGGGGCGACACCCTTCGATTGTGACCCGATACATCAAGCGCTCATAGGCTTGATAATCGTCCACCGCATAATGTTGCATGCACCGGTTATCCCATATTGCGACGGCGTTTTCGCTCCAGCGAAAGCGGCAGCAAAATTCGGGGCGGGTGGCATGAATGAAAAGATAATCGAGCAGTGCGCGGCTTTCCGACTTGGACATTCCCTGAATGCGCAAGGTGAACATGTCGTTGACGTAAAGCGCCTTGCGTCCGGTTTCGGGATGCGTGCGGATAACCGGATGCACCACCTCATCCATAATGCTGTCGTCCCAGCTATAGGTGATGGCGGTTTTCTTGTCGTATTTTGCTTGTGTGCCTTCCACCGTATAGGCTTCCGAGGCCGAGTGCACGGCGCTGAGGCCGTCCAGCATTTCTTTCATCGTGTCAGATAGTGCTTCATAGGCAAGATATTGATTGGCGAACAGCGTATCACCGCCAAAGGGCGGAATGGTCTTGCCATAGAGCACCGATCCCATGCTGGGTTCTTCAAAAAACGAATTATCCGTGTGCCAACCGGTGCCGAATGAGGCGCTTTCGCCGGCGGGTTTCAGCACTTTTGTGATTTTGGGGTTTTCGTTCAAGCCATCGACAATCGGATGCACTTCAAGCGGTCCGAAACGTCCGGCAAAGGCCACCTGCTCATCGAGTGAAATATCCTGATCGCGGAAAAACAACACGCCATGATCGAGCAGCGCAGTGTGAATGCTGTCAAATTCCGAATTGGAAAGACGCGCCAGATTAACGCCCGATATCTCTGCTCCGCACGCGCCGGTAATCTGTTCGATATTCATGACTATTCTCCGCTTATTCCGGTTTTATTTTTTTCAAAATACCACTAAATGTCGCCAAAGTCTCGTCTTCGTGATAAACGCGCCCGCGCACAAACACTAAGCTGCGCGTGTTGCGCGTCACTTCGCCATCAGCGAAGACGGGCGTGGTGGGTGCCGCACCTTTCAAAAATTCGGTTTGGCACGAAACGGTTACGGCGTTCATGTCTTCCAGTTCATTATGGGCAATGACGAACAGTGCATAATCGGCAAACGCCATAAGCATGCCGCCATGCAAAAAAGACCCGCCATTCATATGGCGCTTTTCCGGAATAAACGCCGACAGATGGCGTCCTGTATCGGGGTTGATTTTCATATAGAAGGGACCGGCATGGTCTTCAAACGGCTCTTCGAAACCCCATTTCGTATAACCGTCGAGGATTTTGGGAATGTCAGACATGCAGTTCTCCTATAGGCTGGAGATCAAGATAGGAATCCGAACAGACTGCGGCAAGCGAAATTGCGGGTAGGGCGGAAGAATATTTCGGGGGGCACTATGGAAAATCTTTTTGACTTTACCGGTAAAGTTGCCGTCATAACCGGCGGATCACGGGGGCTCGGTCGTCAAATGGCACTGGCCTATGCCGCGCGCGGGGCGGATTTGGTTATCGCCAGCCGCAAGCTCGAAAATTGCGAAAGCGTGGTTGGCGAAATAGAGGCTATGGGGCGGCAGGGGCTGGCGCTGTCCATTGACGCGACACAATGGGACGCGATGGATGAGCTGACGCATGTGGCCTATGAGCATTTCGGCAAAATTGATATTCTTGTCAACAATGCCGGCAAATCGCCCGCCATCGCCAGCCATGAAATTACCGAACGCCAATTTGACAGTGTGGTTGACCTGAATTTCAAAGGCCCGTTTCGATTGGCCGCAAATATGGGCCGACGCATGGCCGATGCCGATGGCGGTGTGATTATCAATATTTCTTCGATGGCCGCGGTTAAGCCTGTGTCGGGTGTCACGCCCTATTCGGGTGCCAAGGCCGCTTTGAACGCCATGACGGTTTCGCTGGCGCATGAGTTCGGTCCAAAAGTGCGGGTCAATGCGATACAGGCAGGGCCGTTTTTAACAGATATTTCCAAAGCCTGGCCGGAGGAAATGCGACGAACCGCGGCCAATGCTGTGGGTCGGCCTGGCAATCCTGAAGAAGTGGTGACCACTGCGCTTTATTTGGCAAGCGATGCGTCGAGCTTTGTAACCGGCGCGGTTGTGGCGTGCGATGGCGGCATCGGATAAGTCTATAAACAAGTGTGTCGAAGCGAGAAATAAAGAAACGGAAAAGAAAATGAAGGAAGCCAAAATTACCCTCTGGGGAGCGGGCACCGCGCGCACCATTAGGCCAATATGGATGGCCGAGGAAATGGGTATTGCTTATGAGTTGAAACCCATCGGTCCACGCACCGGCGAGACACAGACGCCCGAATACACACAGATGACGCGCAAACAAAAAGTGCCGTTCATGCAATCGGATGAGGTAAATCTATCCGAAAGCCTTGCTATTTGCCGCTATATGCAAGCTATATTTGCGCCAGGTACCCTGT
>CAJWBV010000120.1 GCA_913020275.1 uncultured Rhodobiaceae bacterium | reverse complement strand
AAAGCCCTTGCGCTGCATCAACCCGCGCTCTTCCAGCACGGCATTTGGAAACAAAAACCCGTCCGTCGTTACCAAATCGACCTTTGGGTGCGACGGCCAGCGCGCCAGCATTTCACGCAAAATGCGTGATGTCGTGCTTTTGCCCACCGCCACCGAACCGGCAACCCCGATAATATAGGGAACCTTGACCTCTTGGCCGAGAAAGGCGTTGCTCGCGTCATGCAATCCTTGCGTGGCTTCGACATAAAGATTGAGCAAGCGCGACAGCGGCAGATAAATCTCCTCAACCTCGTCGAGCGAGATGGTCTCGCCCAGACCCCGCAATTTCACCAGGTCGTTTTCGTTCAAGGTCAGCTCGGTACCTTCGCGCAATTGCGACCATTCCCGCGCCGAGAACTCACGATAGGGTGAGGTTAATGACCTGACTTTTTTACCCATTGTCCCGCTCTCTGTTGCCGGTGGCCAAAATCGTTTGCGGCGCGTTCTTAGACGTCGCGCGCGGCTTTTTCATGAAGCCCCGACGTGCCGGCGCGCGCCGCCAGCACATCCGTTAACTGGTCGAGCGTAACACCCCGCGCGACAAGCACAACCAGCAAGTGGTAGAGCAAATCGCCCGCCTCGCCCGCCAGTGCTTCGTCCGTGCCGCTCAGAGCCGCGACCATGGTTTCGGAGGCTTCTTCGCCAAGTTTGCGCGCGGCGCGCGGCAGGTCGGCCAGCAATTGCGCCGAATAGCTGTCAGTGGGATCGGCAGTTTTGCGCGCCAGTATCGTTTCATAAAGCGCAGCGATTTCCTGCGCGCCGTTTTGGGTTCCGGTCATCTCCTACCCCTTTTCGCGATATTCCATTGCATATTACGACATATATTTCATCTGGAATTTCATTCCGTCATGCCTCAGGCGGGTGCCGCGCGCACGGCAATGCCGGCATCGGCCAGCACTTTCTTGGCCTCGGCGATGGTATGGGTGCCGAAGTGAAAAATCGATGCCGCAAGCACCGCGCTGGCATGTCCGTCCTGTACACCTGCCACCAAATCATCCAGCGAGCCGACGCCGCCTGAAGCGATGACCGGCACACGCACCCGGTCCGAAACGGCGCGGGTCAGTGCCAGATCGAAGCCGCTTTTGGTGCCGTCGCGGTCCATCGATGTCAACAATATTTCGCCGGCCCCCCGCGCCGCCATTTCTTCGGCAAAAACAACCGCATCAATGCCGGTCGGCTGGCGGCCGCCATGGGTGAAAATTTCCCATTTTCCGGCTTGCGTCCGCTTGGCATCAATCGCCACGACGATGCATTGCGAGCCGAATTTTTCCGCCGCCTGCGAAATGATTTTCGGGTCTTTGACAGCCGCCGTATTAAAGGAAACCTTGTCGGCACCTGCCAACAGAAGATTGCGCACATCAACCTCGCGGCGCACACCGCCACCGACGGTCAGCGGCATAAAGCACTGTTCGGCGGTGCGGCGCACCACATCGATCAGCGTGTCGCGGTTTTCATGGCTTGCCGATATGTCGAGAAAGCACAGCTCATCCGCGCCCGCGGCATCATAGGCGCGCGCGGCCTCTACCGGATCGCCTGCATCGACAAGGTCGATGAAATTGACGCCCTTGACGACACGCCCGTCATGCACGTCGAGGCAGGGAATGACACGCACCTTCAGCATGAGACCACGCCCTCCAGCGCCAGAACTTCTGCCGGTGACAACCGCCCGTCATAAAGCGCGCGCCCTGAAATGGCCCCGACAATGCCGCTATCGGCGACCGCGATGAGGTCGTGGACATCCTGCAATCCGGCCAGGCCGCCCGATGCGATGACGGGTATCGACACGGCGCGCGCCAACGCTGCCGTGGCCGCCACATTCACGCCCTTCAACAGGCCGTCGCGGTCAATATCGGTGTAAATCAATGCCGCAACGCCCGCATCTTCAAATCGCTTGGCAAGCTCGGTGGCCGACAGATTGCTTTTTTCAGCCCAGCCTTCAACGGCCACGAAACCCTCGCGCGCATCAATGCCGACCGCAATGCGGCCAGGAAACGCGCGGCACCCCGCGTGAACAAGTTGCGGGTCGCGCAAGGCAGCGGTACCCAATATGACCCTGTCAATGCCCTTTAGCAGCCAGGCTTCAATGGTCGCCAGATCGCGAATGCCGCCTCCCAATTGCGTGAAAGCAGAGCTGGCCTGGACCGCCGCCTCGACCGCCGCCATATTGACCGGCGCTCCGGCAAAGGCACCGTCCAGATCGACAATGTGCAAATGCCCGAAGCCCTGCGCGGCGAAGGCCCGTGCCTGGTCGGCCGGGTCATCGTTAAAAATCGTCGCGCGCGCCATGTCGCCCTGTTCAAGGCGCACGCAACGGCCTTCTTTCAAATCAATGGCGGGAAAAATAATCATGGCTTCCAATTCACAAAATTTTCAATGAGCCGCAAGCCGGCCGCTTGGCTTTTTTCAGGGTGAAACTGCGTGCCGACCATATTGCCGCGCGCCAGCGATGCCACAACCGGCCCACCATAATCGGTTTCGGCGACAATCTCCGCCTGATTTTCCGGGCGCGCCGCATAGCCGTGCACAAAATAGAAATCCGCGCCATCCAGACCGTCAAACACAGCATGGCCAGCGCGCATGTTCAGCGTGTTCCAGCCCATATGCGGTACTTTGAGGGGCGCGGCCACATCCAGCGCATCCACCGATCCGGCAAACCAGCCCAGCCCCTCATGCTGGCCGCGCTCGGTGCCGGTAGCGCACATAAGTTGCATGCCAACGCAAATGCCTAGAAACGGACGCCCGTCATCGACCACGCGCGCCTCGAGCGCGGCGCGCAGTCCGTCAATCGCCGCCAGACCTTGCGCGCAATCGCCAAAGGCGCCGACACCGGGCAGAACAATATGGTCGGCGCGCGCCACGACATCCGGGTCGCCCGTGACATAAAGGTTGCGACCGGGTGCACAGCGCGCAAAGGCTTTTTCCGCCGACCGCAGATTTCCCGACCCGTAGTCAATGATAGCAATATTCACGTGCCTGTCGCCTCGCCCGCGCCGCCGATCAGCTGCCCAACACACCCTTGGTGGACGGCACGGCATCGGATTTGCGCGGGTCGATCTCAATGGCCTCGCGCAAGGCGCGCGCCAGCCCCTTGAAACAACTCTCGACAATATGGTGATTGTTCTCGCCGTAAAGATTTTCAATATGCAGCGTTATGCCGGCGGCCTGAGCAAAGGCCTGAAACCATTCCTTGAACAATTCAGTATCCATATCGCCCAGCTTGGGCTTGGTGAAGGCCACTTTCCATATGAGATAGGGACGTTGGGAAACATCCAGCGATACGCGTGTGCAGGTTTCATCCATCGGGATGGTTGCCGAGCCATAGCGCGTCAGCCCCTTGAAGTCGCCCAGCGCCTCGCGCACGGCTTCGCCGATAACGATGCCGGTATCTTCCGTCGTGTGGTGAAAATCAATATGCAGATCGCCCTCAGCCGCAACTTTCAGGTCGATCAGGGAGTGACGCGACAATTGCTCAAGCATGTGGTCGAGAAAGCCAATGCCGGTCGACACCTCATAGTCGCCGGTGCCGTCGAGATTCACCGCAACCTCGATTTTGGTTTCCTTGGTTTGTCGCGCCCGCGTTGCAGTCCGCTGTGACATTCGTTCCATCCTTTATAGTGACGCTTCTGTTTGTACACCGTTTTGCGCCGCTGCACAGCCGTCAAATTTTTTCTGCGGCGCGCCTTCTCACAATGCCCGCAAACGCATATCCTTCATGCCGCGCGCAAGCGCACGTAAAGCGCACCACCCCCACCATGAGCGGCGGCGGCCGGCTCATAGGCAATCACCAGCCGGTCGAGCGGCGGCTGGCCGAACCAAAGCGGTACTTCGCGGCGCAAAACACCG
>CAJWBV010000119.1 GCA_913020275.1 uncultured Rhodobiaceae bacterium | reverse complement strand
TTCGTCTGACACGCGCTGGCGCAGTTCTGCGGTGCGTTCGCGGCCAATGCGCGTCAGCAGCATCGGCATCAGCCAACCGCCAATCGACCATGCCATGCCATAAGCGCGGTTCAGCGTCGTCGGTGAGAAATCAAGGCTACCATAGAGATAGACCTGCTTATGTTCAGACGATCCATAGGTGTTCAAACCGCTGGCATTGCGGCTGGCTGCGCGTTCCATTGCTGTAAGAATGTCGGA
This sequence comes from uncultured Rhodobiaceae bacterium, assembly GCA_913020275.1. Classification (GTDB taxonomy): domain Bacteria; phylum Pseudomonadota; class Alphaproteobacteria; order RS24; family RS24; genus UBA7378. Next base: position 3,649 of record CAJWBV010000119.1, on the reverse strand, counting down.
GGCCATTTTGCCGCCGCCAATGGCATCAAAGCCCAGCGTAATACCGGTCTCGATCAATGTTTCTGTTAGCTTGTCGATGAAGTCAGCATCGGCCGAATTGCAAATATGCTTGGCGTCAAGTGCGCGCAAGGTTGCGGCCTGTTCTTCCGATCGCACAATGTTGACGAGTGGCACATTTTCAGCAGCGCACAGGCGTACCAGCATTTGTCCCAAATTGGAGGCGGCCGCCGTATGCACAAGGCCGGTATGGTTTTCCATCCGCATTGTTTCCAGAAAACACAGAGCCGTCAGCGGGTTGACGAAAGACGAAGCGGCACGTTGTGGCGAGGTCGCGTCGTTATGGGCGAGGCAGGTTGATGCCGGCACACAAGCATATTGCGCGTAAGCCGCGCCCGGCATGATGGATACCAGCTTGCCATCCAGCGCTTTGGCGGCGTCGCTATCGCCGGTGGCGATAACTGTGCCGGCACATTCATTGCCAACCGGCAATTTCTGATCGAGGCGCGAGGCCACCATGCCCATTCGGTTTTCAGGCACGGGCGCAACCAGCTTAGCACCTTGCAAGATGGCTTCAGCAATACTCGCCGGACCAAACAGCGGGCCCATATCTGACGGGTTGATCGGGGCTGCCTCAATGCGCACGACAACATCATCCGGGCCGGGGGCCGGTATCTCGACATCGGCAATGCCCAGTTCAAGCTGGCCGGCGCTGGTGATGGTTGAAAAAACCTGTTTACCTGTTGTCATTGGAAATATCCTTTTCTTGGGTTTGACTTATTGGATTTAAGAGGGTTCAGGGTCGCATGGTCGTCGTAAATGGCTCCGGTGGATCGGTTTGGGCAGCTTGGGCAAGTTCCAGCCATGCCGCCAGTTTTGGACGGGTTTCACGCGGGTCGATAATTTCATGAACGCTCAATCCCTCGGCGCGCGGGAAAGGCGACTGGCTGGCCGCCAGCATATCTTCGAGTTCTTTCTGCCGCGCCGCCGGATCGGGCGCGGCGGCAATCTCGCGCGCAAAAGCCACGGCCACCCCGCCTTCGACCGGCAAGGCACCGCTGGCGGCGCTGGGCCAGCTCAGCACGTAAGGGGCAGGGCCGAAATGAGCTTGCGCGGCCACGCCAAAGGCTTTTTGCACCTGAACGCTGGCCCAGGGCACACGCGATTGCAACACGGCCGAAATTGCCGCTGTGCCGTGGCGAATGGTGCCAGCCGCTTCACTGTCGGGGCCGATCATAAAACCCGGCTCATCAACAAAGCTCAGAACCGGCAAATGAAAGCTGTTGCAGAAATCAACAAAACGGCGAAGTTTTTGCGCGGCGGCGGCTGTCATGGCACCGGCATAAAACATGCAGTCATTTCCAATCACCCCGACAGCATGCCCGTTGAGGCGCGCAAGACCCGTGATCAGGCTGGGGCCGAATTTGCGGCTCATCTCGAAAAAGCTGGTTGCATCGCCGTTGCGATCAACGATATGGGCGATGATTTTGCGCATTTGAAACGGCTGGCGCCGGTCGGCCGGCACAATATTGGCAAGCGCGTCTTCGCATCTGTCTACCGGGTCATTGCAGGCAATTCGTGGCGCCCGCGCCCATGCATTGTCGGGCAGGTAAGACAGAAACCGCGCGATCTGGTTCAGTGCGTCTTCTTCGTCTTTTGCCAGATTGTCAATGGCACCGCTTTTTAAGTGAACCTGCGGGCCGCCCAATTCTTCCTTGGTCAAATCGTGCCCCAAAGCGCGCTTGACGACTTGTGGGCCAGCTATCAAAACGGCGGCATTTTCGGTCATAACGGAAAAATGCGAGGCAACGAGGCGCGCGGCCGGTAATCCGGCAACCGGGCCCAGCGCGGCAGTGGCAACCGGCACGTGCCCCAGCGTTTCTGCCAGTGGCACAAAGCGCGATGTCGAAAATACCGGTTCACCCAAGGGGCGGCGCTTTTTTTCCTGTCCGGTGCCGCCGACAGAGCCTCCGCCGCCTTCGTGCAGACGGATGAGCGGCACTTTAAACTGTAGCGCGAGCTGTTCGGCGTAAACGCTTTTACGCAAGCCCGCCGGGTTGGGTGAACCGCCTTTGAGGGTGAAGTCTTCGCCACCCACAATGACCCGACGGCCGTCAATTTCGCCGAAGCCCAGCACGAAATTTGCCGGCTGAAAATCGGTTAACTGTCCGGCATCGTCATATTCGGGTACACCGGCACCTTCGCCCACCTCGTTGAAACTGTTTGCATCAAGCAATGTGTCGATCCGCTCGCGGATGGTCAGCCTGCCCTTTTCGTGTTGGCGTGTAACGGCGTCTTTGCCGCCTTGTTGTTTGGCAAGCTCGCGGCGGCGTTTGATCTCGTCAATATCTGCGTCCCAGCTCATGACCGACCTCAGGGAACTTCCAATTCCGCGACGGCCTGATCTTCGGAAATCATATCCTCTTCGCTCACATGCAGCGCAGCCAGCTTGCCGGCTCGCGGGGCCAGAACCGGAATTTCCATCTTCATGGATTCGAGAATGATAATGACATCGTCTTCGGCCAATGCGTCGCCGACACTGGCGACCACTTTCCAAACCTGTCCGGCAATCTCGCTTGTAACTTTAACTTTCATGGCGGGCCCCCTGAACGAAAACCTAGCCGCAATCACCCGTCCAGCGCAAGCGGTCCATGGTTGATTTCGGGCAGAACATAGCGGGCGAAAAGATCGCATTCATCCTTGTGCGGATAGCCGGACAAAATAAACGCCTCAATGCCCATATCGCGGTAGCGGTTGATTTTGGCAAGCACCTGATCTGGGTCGCCGACAATGGCTGCCCCGCATCCCGACCGCGCGCGACCAACGCCGGTCCATAAATTCGGTTCCACGAAATCGCCATCATCTCCGGCCGATGCCGCATCGCGCAATTCGGCCTGACGGCGCACGCCAACCGATTGGCTGTCGAGTGATTTGTTGCGAATGTCCGCGCCGGTGGCATCGTCCAGCTTGCTGATGAGCCGGTCGGCAGCGGCGCGGGCTTCTGCTTCCGTCTCGCGCACAATGACATGCGCCCGATATCCAAATTTCAACCGCCGGTCATAAGTCTCGGCGCGCCGGCGCATATCGTCCAGAATGGTCTGCACAGCGGGCTCGGTATCAGGCCACATTAAAAACACATCGGCCGCCTGCGCCGCCGTATCGCGCGCTTGCGGTGACAGACCCCCAAAGTAAAATGGCGGGCAGTTTCCGCTTTGCGTTGACATGCGAGGCGGTTCAAGGTCGAGTTTTATAAATTCCCCGTCCACTGATACCGGCTCGCCGTTCAGCAAAGCGCGCAAGGATTGCATGGTTTCCAATGTGCGCTGATAGCGCGGTGTGCTTTCCAAAGTTTGTCCGGGCATGTCGGAGGATATGATGTTGACCGTTAGGCGCCCGCCCAACATGGTGTCGAGCGTTGCCAGTTGGCGCGCGAGCTGCGGAACCCACATTTCGCCACAGCGCACGGCCACGAGCAGGCGCATTTTTTCCAGAAGCGGCGCAATGCCGCCGGCAAATGCGATCGAGTCCATACCCAGCGTATAACCCGATGGCAGCAATATATTGTCAAACCCATTGGCCTCGGCCGCGAGCGCTATATTGCGGCAATGCGGCCAGCTGGCTTTCAAGGCCGGGTCTTCTACGCCCAGAAACC
>CAJWBV010000118.1 GCA_913020275.1 uncultured Rhodobiaceae bacterium | reverse complement strand
TTTTCCCGTCGTTTCCGGTAATGTCTCACTTTACAACGAAACTAATGGGCGCAGCATTATGCCAACACCGGCGATCGGCGGTGTGGGTGTTCTGGATGATTTGAGCAAAGCTGTCGGCAGTGCGTTCACGGAAGCCGGATTGCTGGTTTATGTCATCGGTGAAACACACGGGGTTTTGGGATGTTCGCTCTATGCCCGCGACGTGCTGGAAATCGACACAAATGCCGCGCCGCCGCCGGTCGACCTTGAGCGCGAGCGGCTACATGGCGCATTCGTGCGCGCGCAAATTGCCGGAGGCTCCGCAAATTGCGTACATGATGTTTCCGATGGTGGTCTTTTGTGCGCGCTGGCCGAAATGTGTTTGCCTCAAAAAATCGGCTGTTCGGTGGATATCGAAGGCGACCACGGCTTCTGGTTCGGTGAAGACCAGGGCCGTTACCTTGTCTGCCTTGCACCGGATGCAAAAGCGGGCTTTGAAAAGGCCGCCGCCGATACGGGCGTCCGCCTTACGCAAATTGGCACGACCGGCGGCACGGAATTGACAATTGCGGGTGCCATGACCATATCATTGGAAGAGATTGCAAGAGCCCATGAAAACTGGTTCCCGAACCTGATGGGCGGGCGATAGAAGGAAAACCCCATGCCGATGACCGCCGGCCAGCTGGAACAGATGATCCGAACGGCATTGCCCGATGCAAAAGTCGATATCACCGACTTGCGCGGCGATGGCGACCATTATGCCGCACATGTGGTGTCAAAGGCTTTTGTCGGCAAAACCCGTGTGCAACAGCACCAAATGGTTTACGACGCACTGGGCGGCGGCATGGGCGATACGCTGCACGCTCTGGCCCTGCAAACTTCCGTTCCCGATGACGCCTGAAGGAGGCCGCTATGAGCGAAATTGACAGTCTTATCAAATCCGAAATCGACAGCGCCAATATTGTGCTGTTCATGAAAGGCACGCCGGTTTTCCCGCAATGCGGGTTTTCCGGACAGGTGGTTCAGATTTTGTCGCATATCGGCGCACCGTTCAAAGGCGTGAACGTGCTTGAAGATGACACCTTGCGCGAAGGGATTAAAACCTTTTCGAACTGGCCGACCATCCCCCAACTTTACGTCAATGGCACGTTTGTGGGTGGTTGCGACATTATTCGCGAAATGTTTGAAGAGGGCGAATTGCGCCCGTTCCTTGCCGAACAGGGCATTGAACTCGACTAAACGGAAAATCTAATTGCGCGAATAAAATTCGACCACGAGATTCGGTTCCATCTGAACCGGATATGGCACGTCGGCCAGCTGTGGCACAGCCGTTAAACGCGCGGTCAGCTTATTGTGATCAACGTCAATATATTCGGGCACATCGCGCTCGGCATTCTGGATAGCCTCCAGAACAATGTTGAGCGTGCGTGATTTTTCGCGGATTTCCACCACATCGCCGACTTTCAGGCGGCGGCTGGGAATGTTGCACCGGCGACCATTAACCATGACATGGCCATGGTTCACGAACTGGCGGGCGGCAAAAACAGTGGTGACGAATTTGGCACGGTAAACCACCGCATCCAGGCGCGATTCCAGAAGGCCGACCAGATTCTCGCTGGTGTCGCCCTTGACGCGAACAGCTTCGGCATAAATGCCGCGAAACTGCTTCTCGGTAATATTACCATAATGGCCCTTGAGCTTTTGTTTGGCGCGCAATTGCAAACCGAAGTCAGATAGCTTGCCACGGCGACGTTGCCCGTGCTGGCCGGGGCCGTAATCGCGGCGATTAACGGGGCTTTTCGGGCGTCCCCAGATATTTTCTCCGATCCGGCGATCGATTTTATATTTCGTCGATATGCGCTTGCTCATGCGGCGCGATCCTCAAATCTTTTTGCAAACAAAAAAGCGAGAACAAGCCCCGCAGATTGGCGCAATATAAGCACAATCGGTGTGTTGTCAAAGGGTATTTGGGGGGTATTTGGAGGTATTTGCGCCCTACGGCCCATCATCGGCGGGGGGCGTGTCATCTGCCGTGCCGGGGTCGGGTTCGCCCTTGGAAATGGCCGCAACACGCGGCTTGATGATGCGGTCGTCAGCCCCGCGCGGCCAGCGCAAAAGCGCGTTAATGACACCGCGAAACGTGCGAACATCCTGCTCCGTCAGGCTTGCGCGATGGAACATATTGCGCAAATTGCGCGCCATGGCGGGTTTTTTTTCAGGCGGCGCCAGAAAACCGGCGGCATCCAGTGCCGCCTCGAAATGCGCGAACATGCCATGCAGTTCGGCGCGGTTGGCGGGCCGCGTATCGGGCACCGGCAATTGCGCCGACGGCGTGGCATCCGCCGTCTGAAACCACTCATAGCCAATGAGCAACACGGCTTGCGCCAGATTGAGCGACGAAAAATCAGGGTTCAAGGGCACACGGCAAATGGCGTCGGCAAGCGAAATATCTTCATTGTCGAGCCCGGTGCGCTCTGGTCCGAACAGCACACCGCTTTTGGTCCCCGTCTCAGTGGCATGGGTGCGCATTTGTTGCCCCAAATGCACCGGCGTCATTACAGGCTTCACCATATCGCGCAAACGCGCCGTGGTTGCCACCACAAACCCCAAATCCGCGGTTGCTTCGGCGACTGTGTCAAACATAGCGCGATTGTCGATCAGGCTTTGTGCACCGGCGGCGGCTTTTCGTGCACGCTCTACCTGCCAGTCTGGGCGCGGGCGCACAAGGCGCAAATCCGTCAGGCCAAAATTCAACATGGCGCGGGCGACCGTGCCGATATTCTCGCCCAGCTGCGCGCCAACGAGAATGATTGCAGGAGATTGAATTTTGGGCATATTTTCTTTCATACTCCATCAATAATTCAAAGATAGGCTTTGAGCAAATCGCTGAAAATGGTATTGTGCACCCAGCAAAAAGGGCACTCATCATGACAAAAATCAAGGTAGAAAATCCCATCGTCGAACTCGACGGTGACGAAATGACTCGCATCATATGGCAGATGATCAAAGACAAGCTGATCACCCCCTATCTTGATATTGACCTCAAATATTACGACCTCGGCATGGAAAGCCGCGACGAGACGGAAGACCAGATAACCGTGGATGCGGCCAATGCCATTCTCGACATTGGAGTGGGCGTCAAATGCGCGACCATCACGCCGGATGAAGCGCGGGTCGAAGAGTTCAATCTGAAGCGCATGTACCGTTCGCCCAACGGCACCATTCGGAATATTCTGGGCGGCACGGTTTTTCGCCAGCCCATCATCTGTTCGAATGTGCCGCGGCTGGTGCCCGGCTGGACCGACCCGATTGTTATCGGGCGTCACGCCTTTGGCGACCAGTATCGCGCGACGGACTTCGTTGTGCCCGGCAAGGGCAAGCTCACCATGCGCTGGGAAGCCGAAGACGGCAGCGAAACCAAAGACTTCGAGGTTTTCGACTTTCCCGGTGGCGGGGTTGCCATGAGTATGTACAATCTTGACGAGAGCATTCGCGACTTTGCCCGCGCCTGCATGCTCTATGCGCTCGACCTGAAATGGCCGCTCTATCTGTCGACCAAAAACACCATTATGAAAGCCTATGACGGCCGCTTCAAAGACCTGTTTCAGGAGGTTTTCGACACTGAATTCAAAGACCAGTTCGAGGCCCACGGCATTGATTACGAGCACCGCCTGATTGACGATATGGTGGCTGCGGCGCTGAAATGGTCGGGCAAGTTTGTATGGGCCTGCAAAAACTATGACGGCGATGTGCAATCCGACACGGTGGCGCAAGGATTTGGTTCGTTGGGGCTGATGACATCGGTTCTGCTGACGCCGGATGGCAAAACCATTGAAGCCGAGGCCGCACACGGCACTGTGACCCGCCATTATCGAGCGCATCAGCGTGGCGAAGAAACCTCAACCAACTCAATTGCGT
>CAJWBV010000117.1 GCA_913020275.1 uncultured Rhodobiaceae bacterium | reverse complement strand
TCGGCGAACACACGGGCTGCACGTTGTGATTCATCAGCATCACGCCGGTGCGTGCCAAATAGTCGAGATTGGGCGTTGGGATCTGCGGCGATCCGTGGAACGACACGTCGTTGAACCCGAGGTCGTCGGCCACGACGAGCGCGGGTTCGAACGGATGGAATATGAGAAGCGACGTCATCTCCGAATACCCGTTGTCGAGAATCGCCGCTTGGCTGAAGCGCAAGGGAACCTCGGCCGCATTCGCCGGGTTGGCCGGGTTGGCCGCGCCGGGCGCGCAAGCCGATGCCGTGTCGCGCCTGTGCGGGTCGCGGGTGCATGTCGAATTATGCCTCGACGCCGATGGCCGCGTAACGGATTTTGCCCATGAATTGCAAGCCTGCGCGCTGGGTCAGGCGTCAAGCTCAGTGATGGCGCGCGAAATTATCGGCAGTTCGGCCAAAGACCTGCACGCGGTTGCCGGACAGATGCGCGCCATGCTCAAGGAAAACGGGCCGGTGCCGAGCCTGCCTGACCGGCCTGAGAAATGGAAAGATTTGGAAGTGCTCACGCCGGTGCGCGATTTTCACAACAGGCATGCCTCGACATTGCTCACTTTCGATGCGGTTGAGGATTGCCTCAACCAATTGGGCTGGTAGGGCAATGCGTGTTCTGCGTCGGTTTTTAGGCCTGCTGATTTTACTGCCGGTCCATTTTTACCGCCTGTTCATATCGCCGCTTTTGGTGCCGAGCTGCCGGTTCCAGCCAACCTGTTCCGAATATGCGCTGGAGGCTGTCAGACATCACGGTCCGATATCCGGTCTCGTGCTTTTTCTCCGCCGCATTTCGCGTTGCCACCCGATCGAAAGTCTGGGTGCCGGACACGGTTTTGACCCCGTGCCTGTTGAGATTTTGCGCGGACCTTGGTATGCCCCTTGGAGACTTGTGATTTTGACACAAAAAACGGAAGACGCACATGATTACGCTGACCCTGCCTGATGGTTCCACCCGCGATGTGGAAGCTCCTGTGACCGGTGTGGAATTTGCTGCGTCTATTTCCAAAAGTCTGGCAAAAAAAGCGCTGGCGCTTAAAATTGACGGCACGGTCGTCGATTTGGCAACCGAAATTGACCGCAATTGCGAACTGGCCGTCATCACAGCGGATGATGATGAGGGTGTCGAACTGATGCGTCACGATTGCGCCCATGTGATGGCGCAGGCCGTGCAGGAATTATTTCCGGGCACGCAAGTGACCATCGGGCCGGTGATTGAAGACGGCTTCTTTTACGACTTTGCCCGCGAAACCCCGTTCAGTTTGGACGATTTGGAAACCATCGAAAAGCGCATGGTCGACATTGTTGGGCGCAATGAGCCGATTATCCGCGAAGTTTGGGATCGGGCGGAAGCGATTGCCCATTTCCGCGAAATTGGCGAGATTTACAAGGCCGAAATCATTGCCGATATTCCCGGCGAAGAGGCAATCACCGTCTATCGTCAGGGCGACTGGAAAGATTTGTGCCGTGGGCCGCATCTGCCCTCGACCGGCAAGCTGGGCAAGGCGTTCAAGCTGACCAAACTTGCCGGTGCCTATTGGCGCGGCGACAGCAATAACGAAATGTTGCAGCGCATTTACGGCACGTGCTGGGCCAATGAAAAACAGCTCAAAGCCTATCTGACCATGATTGAAGAAGCCGAAAAGCGCGACCACCGCAAAATCGGCCGCGAGATGGATCTTTTCCACTTGCAGGAAGAAGCGCAAGGTTCGGTGTTCTGGCATAAAAAGGGCTACATTATCTGGCAGGCGCTGGAGCAATATATTCGCCGCCGCCTTGAGGCCAATGGCTATGACGAGGTGAAGACCCCGCAATTGCTGGACCGGCGCTTTTGGGAACAGTCAGGCCATTGGGACAAGTTTCGCGAAAATATGTTTGTCGTGCCCGACGAAGTGCCGGCCACCGATGATGATGCCGAGGTCATTTCTGGTGACGCCGATTTAATGGCTCTGAAGCCCATGAATTGTCCGGCGCATGTGCAAATTTTCAAACAAGGCATTAAAAGCTATCGCGACTTGCCCATCCGCATGGCCGAATTCGGATGTTGCCACCGCAATGAAGCCCATGGTGCGTTGCACGGGCTTATGCGGGTGCGCCAGATGACGCAGGATGATGCGCATATTTTCTGCCGCGAAGACCAGATTATTGATGAAGCGGTCGGGTTTTGCGGACTGGTCACGCAAGTTTATGAAGACCTCGGCTTTAACGATGTTTCGGTCAAGCTGGCCTTGCGGCCCGACATGCGCGCGGGTGATGACGCGGTTTGGGACAGGGCCGAAAACGGCCTGCGCGACGCATTGACAGCCGTTGGCTTGGAGTGGGAAGAACTGCCGGGCGAGGGCGCGTTTTACGGCCCGAAGATTGAATATCACCTGCGCGATGCCATCGGACGCACCTGGCAATGCGGCACGTTGCAGCTGGATTTTGTGCTGCCCGAGCGCTTGGGTGCGAGTTATATCGGCGTGGATGGCGAAAAGCACATGCCGGTCATGTTACACCGTGCGGTACTGGGCACATTGGAGCGTTTCATCGGCATTATGATTGAAAGTTATGCCGGCAAAATGCCGCTCTGGTTGGCTCCGCAGCAGGTGATGGTTTGCCCGATCACCACCGAAGCCGATGATTACGCACGTCACGTTGTCGCCGCGCTCAAAGCACAGGGCCTGCGGGTGGATGCTGATACGCGCAATGAGAAAATCAACTACAAAGTGCGCGAGCATTCGGTTGCAAAAGTGCCGGTTATTCTCGCTGTTGGCGGACGCGAGGCTGAGGCGCAAACCGTTTCTTTGCGGCGTTTGGGCAGCAAAGACCAAGAAGTCGTTGCACTCGATGATGTCGTGACGATGCTTGCCGAAGAAGCCTGCCCGCCAGATTTGCGCTAAAGCGCGGTTAAGGAAAAGACCACCCAACTTCCAGGCGGTAACTGCGAAATGTGTCGGGTCTGCCGGCAACGGCATTTTCGCCGCGCAAAACCCGCACGCTAAATTCGTAGTTGGACGGCGAAAAGCCGACTGCCACATAGCTGTTGCGGCTGGCATAGGATTGGTCGCGATCTTCATAAATTTCACTGATCCAGCCGAGCGATATTTGACCGGCATAGCCCACGTGAATTTCATAATCGTTCTTCCATATGCCCGAAGACCGCCCGTTAAACTGTGTGACGGCCAGGCTTTGCGCCAGATGATAGCGCTTCCACGAAAGCCGGTCGGCAATCGTTAAGGTCAAGCCGCCGCCGTCTTGACGGGTTGAGGCAGGACCTTCGGCATTGTGGGTTTTGGTATGCGTGTGGTGATAAAAAATTTGCGCGGCGGCTGCCGTGTCGCGGGCAAATTCTGCACTCGGAAATGCAAACCTAAGGGCGTGCAGGGTTCCCGGCGGCAAAAGGCCAAAGGCCAGAAACGGCACCGGTGTTTGCAGGCCAAACTCGTGATAAGTCGTCCGCCGTGTGGCGGCTGCCAAGCGCGTGTTTTGCACAAGATGTTTGCCGACAATCAGAAAATGGTCAGAGATTGCATATTCGCCATACACTTCTTGGGTCTGGCTGTTTTCCGAGCTTTGAAGCTCGCCGCCGCCTTCAGCTTCACCGGTTTGCTGGGGAACGGAAATTCCGGCATTTCCGGAAGCACCGCCGCGCTTGAACGCGACATGGCCACTGCCTGACATGCGCGGCCAAGCCCCGGCAAAGGCAGGAGCATAAATTTGAACTGCGAACAGGGCGGCGATTGTGATAAGCACAGTCATGGTTTGTTTTCTTTTTCTTTTTTCGCCGGACGCCAGCGCGTCGATGGCAAACCTCACCACGGGGTCGCGGGCCAATGCAAGATAATCCTGTTCTGAATTTTCTGGCTGAGCGGCGCTCTGTGCTGGCGCGCAATATGTCCGACCCCGGCCCTGACTCCACCTCACTTAAAACGCTTTTGTCGATTGCGACGCGCGT
>CAJWBV010000116.1 GCA_913020275.1 uncultured Rhodobiaceae bacterium | reverse complement strand
CCCCGCTGGGATCTCCTCGGGCCCCTACCCCGAGTGCGCGCGTAGCGCGCAAGCCGTCCCATGTCAGTGGCACTTTGATGCAAACATTTTCGGCAATTGCGGCCAGTTCCTTGGCCTCGGCAAGCATGGCATCGGCATCCGTCGCCGTAACCTCGGCCGATACCGGCCCTTTGACGGTCTGGCATATTTCGCCGATCAGTTCCTTAAAATCCCTTCCGGATTTGGCGACCAATGACGGGTTGGTGGTGACACCGTCAACCATGCCGGTTGCCGCCAGATCTGCAATTGCTTCAATATCCGCACTGTCGACAAAAAATTTCATAAGTATGCACCTCAAACTTTGCAACCGTCGCATTGTAACAGCGCAAGCCATGCGGTTACAGAATTTTGTGGTCGCAGCCCGGCTTGCCTTTCATTTGTCCATGCGGGAAAGTGCCGACATGCAAAGTGTCAGCGTATTGATTCCTCTCGCTCTGCCGGGGCCGTATGACTATGCCGTGCCGGAGGGCTTGGAGCTGGTGCGCGGCGATTTTGTGCGCGTGCCGCTTGGCCCCCGACAGGTGAACGGCGTCGTTTGGGGGCCCGGGGCGGGCGATGTCGCACCGGCCAAGCTGAAATCTGTACTGGCGCACCTCGATGCGCCGGCTTTGGCCGACCCGCTCATGCAATTTGTCGATTGGGTTGCGGCTTACGTTCTCGCGCCACCCGGGCTGGTTTTGCGCCAAATCATGCGCGTGCCGGCCGCTTTCGAGCCGGAAAAACCGGTTTTCGGCTATCAGGCCACAGGCGTTTTGCCAGACCGCATGACACCCGCGCGCCAGCGCGTTCTGGATGTCATGCTAGATACACCGCCCCTGCCGAGACCAGAGCTTGCGCGTTTGGCGGGGGTTTCCGCTTCGGTTGTCAAAGGTTTGTTTGAAGCAGGTGCCTTGCAGAAAACTGCGCTTCAGCCGTCTTTAACCCGTCCTCGGCCAGACCCAAATTTCTCCCGCGTACAGTTGACACCCGATCAGGAGGGTGTTGCCACGGCGCTGGCCGATGCCGTCGCGCAACAGGATTTCGGCGTACATGTGCTGGACGGGGTCACCGGCTCGGGTAAAACGGAAGTTTATTTCGAAGCGATTGCGCGCGCGCTTGAAGCCGGCAGGCCGGCGCTTATTCTACTGCCGGAAATATCGCTGACGGCGCAATTTCTGGCACGCTTCGAGCGTCGTTTCGGTTGCGCGCCCGCTTTGTGGCATTCGGGCCTCACGCCCGCCGAACGCCGCCGCACATGGCGCGCCGTTGCGGAAAATCGCGTGCAGGTGCTGGTCGGCGCGCGCTCGGCGCTTTTTCTGCCATGGCCGGATTTGGGCGTGATTATTGTTGATGAAGAACATGATGGCGGTTTCAAACAGGAAGACGGCGTGGTCTATAATGCCCGCGACATGGCGATTGTCCGCGCGCAACTCACCGGCTGTTCGGTCATTTTATCCTCGGCCACGCCCTCGCTCGAAACATTCGTCAATGCCCGCCAGGGGCGCTATCAGACACACCGTCTGGCGGCGCGCCACGGCATGGGCGAATTGCCCGATATCGAACTGGTCGATATGCGCGCCACCCCGCCTGCGCGGGGCACGTGGCTGGTGCCGCAAATCTCGACGGCCATGGAAGCGGCCATGGCGCGCGGCGAACAGGCCTTGTTGTTTTTGAACCGGCGCGGCTATGCCCCGCTAACCATTTGCCGTGCCTGCGGTCACCGCTATGACTGCCCGAATTGCGACGCATGGATGGTGGAACACCGCTTCCGCCGCCAGCTTGAGTGCCATCATTGCGGACACACACGCCCGACGCCGGAGGCTTGCGACAATTGCGGGGCCGCCGACGAGCTTGTCGCCTGCGGGCCCGGCGTTGAGCGCATTACCGAGGAAGTTACCGCGCGTTTTCCGAAAGCCAGAGCCGCGATTTTGTCTTCCGACCATGCCGGCGGGGTGGCCGGCATTCGCCAGACCATCAAACTGATTGCCGAAGGCGGGGTCGACATTATCGTCGGCACGCAGATTGTTGCCAAAGGGCACCATTTTCCAAAGCTCAGTTTTGTCGGCGTGGTCGACGCCGATTTGGGACTGGGCAATGGCGATTTGCGCGCCGCTGAGCGCACCTATCAAATGCTGTCGCAAGTTGCCGGCCGCGCCGGTCGCGAAACAACCGGCGGGCGGGCACTGTTGCAAACCCATATGCCCGAACATCCGGTTTTGCAGGCGCTGGTTTCGGGCGATCGCGATGCGTTTCTGGAGCGCGAGGCGGAGGCGCGCGAACAGGCCGCCATGCCGCCTTTTGGTCGGCTTGGGGCAATTATCATATCAGCGACCGACCAGCAGGAGGGGCTTGCCTTTGTCACGGAACTGGCGCGCAAAACCCCTGCCCATGAACACGTGCGCGTGTTGGGGCCCGCACCTGCGCCAATTGCGCGCATTCGCGACCGGTATCGCTTCAGGTTTCTGCTGAAAGCCGGCCGCCAAGCGCCTTTGCAGGCTTTTATCAGCCAATGGCTCAGCGCGGCGCCGCGGCGCGGAAGCATAAGGATTTCGGTCGACATCGACCCGTATAGCTTTCTTTGAGCTGATTTTGCTCTGCCTTTGGCCGGCCTCTTGCTGCGTCGTTTTCGACCGGTCGAGAGCCGTATTTTTGACCATGTGCACAACACAATATGGGGTGTTGCAAGGGGTGGAATGACGTGATATCCCTTCACCCATGAACAGGCGGAACCGCGCGTGTTTTCGTCAGATTTCTTGTCATCCTGCGGGCGGCATTTGAGCCGGAACCTGCGGCCAATTACGGGATTTTTCTTTTGTCGGCACATGAAAGCGTCATCAGCGGAATTGCTGGCCGGTATGCTGCGGCCCTGTTCGATCTCATGAACGAATTGCCCGAAAGCGACCAGCAGCTTATCCACACGAATGTGGCCGGTTTCAAGGACCTGCTGGACGACAATGCGGATTTGCAAAATCTTGTGCGCAGCCCGGTAATCACAGCCGAAGAACAGGCCGTCGCGCTGGGCACACTGCTCGAACAGGCAAACGCGCATCAATTGTTCCGGAATTTTGTTGCGCTCGTGGTGCAAAACCGGCGCGCAATGGCGCTGTCTGAAATGGCGCGCCAGTATGCTGTTCTGGTGGCCGGCGCGCGCGACGAAATGGTGGCCGAAATTGCCTCTGCCAGCGCGCTGGATGACGGGCAAATCGCTTCGCTCACCGAACAGCTCAAATCACATTTTGGAAAAACCGTCACGGTAGAAACCCGCACCGATCCCGACCTTCTGGGCGGCGTGGTTGTCAAAATCGGCAGCCGCATGATCGACGGTTCACTCCGCACCAAACTTAACTCTCTTAAAACCGCCATGAATGAGGCCCACTGATGGATATTAAAGCTTCCGAAATTTCCTCAATTTTGAAAGAGCAGATCAAAGGTTTCGACCAAAGAGCCGAAGTGTCGGAAATCGGCCAGGTTCTGTCGGTCGGTGACGGCATTGCCCGGATTTACGGCCTCGACAATGTGCAGGCGGGTGAAATGGTGGAGTTTCCCGGCGGCATTCGCGGCATGGCGCTCAATTTGGAAGAAGACAATGTCGGTGTCGTGATTTTCGGTTCCGACCGTGATATTCGCGAAGGCGATACGGTTAAACGGACCGGTGATATTGTGAGCGTCCCGGTCGGCAAGGGGCTTTTGGGTCGCGTTGTTGACCCGCTCGGCAATCCGCTGGACGGCAAGGGGCCGATCGAAGCCGAAGCGCACAAAAAAGTGGACGTTAAGGCACCGGGCATTATTCCGCGCAAATCCGTGCACGAGCCGATGCAGACGGGCCTGAAAGCGGTGGATGCGCTGATCCCGATCGGTCGCGGCCAGCGCGAACTGATTATTGGTGACCGCCAAACCGGCAAAACCGCCATCGCCATTGACGCGATTTTGAACCAGAAAGCCATCAATGAAGGCGATGACGAAAGCGCGA
>CAJWBV010000115.1 GCA_913020275.1 uncultured Rhodobiaceae bacterium | reverse complement strand
TGTCGTCTGCAGATAAAAAAGAGTTGGAGTTCTTTCGGGAGGAGGCCAAAGCATGGTTTGCTGAAAATACTCCTCAAAACGTGGACTTCATGCTGCCCCTCACTTTTATGGAGGTTGGCACAGACCAGCAATTCAACTTTTTACGCGACTGGCAGAACAAGGTTTACGAGGCCGGTTATCTGGGCGCGCATTGGCCGAAAGAATATGGCGGTGGCGGGCTTGACCGCGCGTTTCAAGATGCCGCGACCAAGGTGATGTCGGCGGCGCGCACGCCCATCATGTTGAACGCCATCGGTTTGAACTGGACCGGGCCGCTTTTGCTGGATCGCGGCACCCACGAAGAGAAGCAAAAATATATTAAGGGCATTTTGTCGGCAGAGAGCATCTGGTGTAAGGGCTTTTCCGAACCTGACAATGGCTCTGACCTGGGCAACGCACAAACCCGCGCAGTTCGCGACGGCGACGAATATGTCATTAACGGGTCTAAAATCTGGACGACGCAAGGCAATTATGCCGATTACATGATTTTGCTGGCACGGACAAATCCGGACGCGGAAACCAAATATAAGGGCCTGAGCTTTTTCCTTGCGCCGATGAAAGCGCCGGGCGTGGAAACCGTGCCCATTCGCAAGCTGACCGGCGAATACGGCTTTACCCAGACATTTTTTACCGATGCGCGCATCCCCGCCTCAAGCCTGATGGGTCAAGAGGGCGAAGGATGGATTATCGCCATGGAAACGCTGGAATATGAGCGCGGTGCACGCTCCGGTCAGGCGGGCGGGCACGTGATGATGCTGACCAATCCGGCCGACATTATCGATTTGGCAAAATCGGCACAGGTCAATGGCCGCCCTGCAATTGAAGACCCGGCCTTGCGCGAGGAACTTGTGAAGCTTATGGCGGAAGCCCGCGCACTGGGGCTCAATAGCCGGCGCGATAAAATTCAGCCGCTGACACAGGATTATCCGATGTCGCTGGCGCTTGGCAGCAAATTGTCGAGCACTGATTTTTACCAGCGGTTGAACGCCTTTGCGATTTCCCTGCAGGGCACGCGCGGCGCTTATTATGTTGACGACCCGTCGGCACATGACAACGGGATTTGGCAGCGCGGCTATCTAAACAGTTTTTCGGCTACCATCGGCGGCGGAACGTCGCAGATCCAGCGCAATATTATCGGCGAGCATGTTTTGGGCTTGCCCAAGGGCTAAGACCGGGGGCAATCATGTCAACTTTTGTAAATCCGGCCCAAACGCCCGGCATCGGTCTGAGTGAAGAACAGGCCCAGCTTATAGATATTGCGGCGAGTTTCTGCCGCGATAAGTCGCCGGTCGACGAGGTGCGTGCGCTGCTTGAAGAAGACACCGGATATAACCCCGATATCTGGCAGGAAATAGCCGAGCTTGGCTGGCTGGGCATTGGCATTCCCGACACTTATGGCGGTATCGGGTTGGGTCTGGGCGAGATTGTGCCGATTGTCGAGCAGATGGGGCGCAACTTGTTGACGACACCCTATGTCAGCACGGTGCTGGCCGCACAGGCCGTGTTGCGCGGCGGCACGGAAGCGCAAAAAAGCGAAATTCTACCGAAACTGGCTTCCGGCACGGCGGCAACGCTTGGCTTTTGCGAAGACCATGGCGACTGGAACCTTTCCCATGTCACGTGCAAGGGCTCCGTCACGGGTGACAAATTGGCGCTTTCAGGCACGAAATATCTGGTGTCGGATGTGCAGGAAGCGGCTTATATGGTCGCAACCGTGGCTGTCGATGATCAAGCGAACCTTGCGATTATTCCTACAGATGCGCTGCCGCCAAAGGCGGTACGGCGTGAGAAAATTATTGATGAGACCCGCCGCGCCTTTGCCGTTGTGCTGGACGGTATAACCCTGCCGGCGGATGCGCTGATGGACAAAGGAGCTGTGGCTGACACTTTGGCGCATATTGAACTTGCCGCCTCATTGCTGGCGGCGGCGGAAATGTGCGGCGGCACATACAGCGTTATTGACTACACGCTTGATTATCTGAAAACACGCAAGCAATTCGGCAAGCTGATCGGCGGCTATCAGTCTTTGAAACACACAATGGTAGACGCGCATATGGGTTATGAGCGCGCACGCGCGCATTTATATTCTGCGGCCTTTTTGTTCGGCCAGCAGGGCGAGGGCGAGATTGCCGTGCGCATGGCCAAGGCCGAAGCGGAAGAGGCCTTTGCCTTTGCCGCCGACCGCGCCATTCAGTTTCATGGCGGCTATGGCTTTACTTATGATTGCGACGCCCAGCTTTATCGCCGCCGCGCGATTTGGAATGCGGCGCTTTACGGCGATGCGCGCTATCACCGGCGCAAACTTGCAGATTTGATGTTTTAATCTCAGATCTCTGCGCGCTGGGAAACCAACAAGGTATAGATAGCCAACAGCCAGCAGGCGACGACAAAGTGGAATGCGTGCCAACTCTCCGCCGGAGTCAGCCAAGAAGCCTGGCGCAAAACCAGCACATTTACCAGCATAACACCCGCCAGAGCTGCTTTCACCGGACCTCGAAGCGCTATCTGCGGGGTGCGCGTGGCGCACAGAACTACAAACCCTAATAACCAAATGAGAAACAGCGTTACGCGGGTTGATGGCAAGAAAAAGGCCAGCAGTATCGCTGGGCCAGCAACGCCGGCATGCCACAAATGCCATTTATGTCCGGTATTTGCACCAATCATTAGCTGGCAGGTGAACAAGATTAGACCGATAAGCCCTCCAAACTGACCGGCAAATCGATGCATGGTAATCAGGTTCTCGTTATCCAAACCAAAGCCGAACCTGACTGCACCAAAGGCGGCGGCTGTGCCGAAAAGAACAATGCCGAGTGCGCCATAGAAGATTTTATGCCGCCACAAGGCCTGGGCTGTCCAAAGAGCCACTAATAGGATCAGCACTTCTGATGCTGCGTAATGGGTGGGCACGAAAACTACTCGGCGGGATGGGTGGCACTCGGCGGTGCGTCAAGCAACCCGGCAGCGCGCTTGATATCGCGCGAGGATTGCCGCGATCCGTCATGGCTCCACCCCGGTGGCGCGATAACATATAAAAGCCGCTGACGAAGGCTTAGCCGAGGCCGCACGATGTCCTTTAAGATACCCCAATATTCGTGAATGAAAATTCGGAAGGGATTGAAAGTGTCAAAGTCTTTGACCAAACCGTAGCGGGGTCGGTCGGATGGATCTTCTGCGACGAAGGTACCAAAAAGGCGGTCCCATACGATAAGCGTACCGGCATAATTGGCATCCAAATATTGCGGGTTTTTGCCGTGATGTACGCGGTGGTGCGACGGTGTGTTGAACACGGCTTCGACCCACCTGGGCAATTTTTCGACAGTGTCGGTGTGCAAAAAGAACTGGTACACCGCGTTCAAAGCACCACAAAAAATGACCATTAACGGGTCAAAGCCGATGAGCACCAGCGGCACTTTTAAAATCGTTGTTCCAGTGAAATGTTTGGTCCACCCCTGCCGCAATGCGACCGCGAACGAAATACGCTGGCTCGAATGATGAATGATATGCATGGCCCATGGCCAACGACACCGGTGCGCGATGCGGTGGTGCAGGTAATAGCGCAAATCGTCCACCACAAAACAGGCAATCAGTGTGGTCCAGGTCAATGGCAGGGCATAGATTTGAAATTGTTGTGCCCAGACCAGCATGCCAAGGGTCAAAAAAGCGGCTGCGCCGTTGGTGAGCACGCTGAACAGACCCATGAAAATGCTCACGCTGTCATCTTTTGCATGCAAGCTGCCACGTTGATTGAAATAGCGCACAGCAATAATCTCGGCGAAAATGAACAGGAAAAACACAGGTATCGCGCTCAAAATAACCGGCGTGGTAATTATGTTGCTGACATCCATAAAGCTCTCCATGTTGAAAGATAATAGAGGATAATTTAGTTAAATGATAGCGAGCTGTTTTTGCAGTATTTTTTCCAAAATCGACTAGAGAAACGATATAAAAATATACCTTGGCT
>CAJWBV010000114.1 GCA_913020275.1 uncultured Rhodobiaceae bacterium | reverse complement strand
GGGGGCGTATTGATGAAGCGTTTATGGATGTGCCGGACGAAGTGTTAACGTCAGTTATGCGGACGCATCAGAAATATTTTGCGCTCAAAAATTCCAAAACCAACAAGCTCGCGCCTTATTTCATAACCATTGCCAATATCGAGACGGCCGATCAGGGCGCGGCCATCATTGCCGGCAATGAGCGCGTATTGCGCGCGCGCCTGTCTGACGGTCGTTTTTTCTGGGATCAAGACCGCAAGACGTCACTTGAAGCCCGGCTGCCTGCTTTAGAAAAAATCGTGTTTCATGCGCGGCTCGGCACGGTGGCGGAAAAAACCGCGCGGCTGGAAAAACTGGCCGCTGAGTTGAGCGGCCTTTTGGGTGCCGATGCTGCATCTGCGGGCATGGCGGCGCGCCTGTGCAAGGCGGATCTGGTGTCGGGCATGGTTTACGAATTTCCCGAATTGCAGGGGATTATGGGTGGCTATTACGCCGATAATGACGGGCTTGATGTCAGTGTCGGTGCAGCCATTCGCGCGCATTATGCGCCGCTTGGTCCCTCTGACGACATTCCGCCCACGCCGGAGGCTTGCGTGGTGGCGCTCGCCGATAAAATCGACACGCTGGCCGGCTTCTGGATGATTGACGAAAAGCCGACCGGCTCGAAAGACCCTTATGCGCTGCGCCGTGCGGCCTTGGGCGTCATCCGTATTGTGCTGGAGCGCGAGGCGCATGTGCCGCTTCTGCCGGTATTTGAAAAGGCACTGGCCCTGCACGGCCAAGCCGAGGGCGACCGGCGCCCCTGCGCCCAAGTCCTGCTGGACTTTCTGGTCGAAAGGCTCCGCGTTTACCTGCGCGAGCGCGACGTGCGCCACGATGTTGTCTCGGCTGTGTTTGCCCGCGGCAGCGACGATATTGTTGACATTGTCGGCAAGGCCAAATATCTCGCGGATTTTCTGCAGACACCCGACGGCAGCAATTTGCTGGCCGCTTATCGGCGCGCCGACGGTATTTTGAAACAGCAGAAAATGGCGGCAAATGCGGTTTCGGCCGATCTGTTCGAGCAGGACGCAGAGGGCACCTTGTTTGCTGCGCTCTCCGATTTGCCCGACACGCTGGACGCCTCACTGCAAGCCTATAGGCAATATCTTGACGAGCTGGCCGCGCTCCGCATTTCTGTGGATGGCTTTTTCGATGCCGTACTCGTTAATGCCGAAGATGATAGACTGAAAGCGAACAGGCTGGCGATTCTGGCGGGTCTTGTTGCGTCGATGGACTTGGTCGGGGATCTGGCGGTCATCGAAAAGGGCTGACATGGGCAAAACAGACTGGCGGGTTTATCAATTTGGCAACGGTGCGGCCGAAGGTGATGCCAGCATGTCGGATCTGCTCGGTGGCAAGGGTGCAAATCTTGCTGAAATGAGCCGCCTTGGCCTGCCGGTACCCCCCGGATTTACCCTGCCGACGGATATTTGCCATTATTTCAACCAAAATGACGGGCAGTTGCCAGACGCGTTGCGCGCGAAATTAAGCGCGGCGCTGAAAGAAATGGGTGCGCCGCTGGGTGTCGCCTTTGGTGATGCGGTCGCCCCGCTGCTCGTGTCGGTGCGTTCGGGCTCACGCGCCTCAATGCCCGGCATGATGGACACAGTGCTGAACCTTGGCCTTAACGATGAAACCGTGACCGCGCTGGCCGCGCATGCGGGAGATGCCCGTTTTGCATGGGACAGCTATCGCCGCTTTATCCAGATGTATGGCGATGTGGTTATGGGCGTGTCGCAGGATTTTTTCGAGGAAGTGCTGGATGATTACAAACTGGAACAAGCGCTGGCGGGTGACGCTGATCTGGAGGCAGATGACTGGCAGTCGGTCGTTGAACGATATCTGGAAGTCATTGACCGCGAGGCCGAGGCGCCGTTTCCCCAAGACCCGATGGAACAGATTTGGGGGGCCATCGCTGCCGTGTTTCAAAGCTGGAACAATGCGCGCGCGATAACCTATCGGCGGCTGCACAATATTCCCGATGAATGGGGTACGGCTGTCACCGTGCAGGCGATGGTGTTTGGCAATCTGGGCGAAACCAGCGCGACAGGGGTGGCGTTCACGCGCAATCCGTCGACGGGCGAAAACGAGGTTTACGGCGAATTTCTGCCCAATGCCCAGGGCGAAGATGTTGTCGCGGGCTTGCGCACACCGCTCCATTTGACGCGCGCGGCACGCGAGCAGTCCGGCATGGTCGATCTGTCATTGCAGGAGCGTATGCCGGAGATTTACGAGGAGATGGTTGATGTATTTGGCCGCCTTGAGGCGCATTTCGGCGATATGCAGGATGTCGAGTTCACCGTGCAAGACGGCAAATTGTTTATTCTGCAAACGCGCAGCGGCAAGCGCACAACGCGGGCGGCGATAAAAATTGCGGTCGATATGGTTGCCGCCGGACAGATTGATGATGGCGAAGCCCTGTTGCGCCTTGACGCGGCTTCGTTTGAACAATTATTGCACCCGACACTGGACCCGTCGGCGAAAATTGATGTGTTGTGTCGCGGGCTTCCGGCCTCGCCGGGGGCGGCCAGCGGCAGGGTTTGTTTTTCCGCCGATACCGCCGAGGTGGAAGCGGCGCGCGGCGAAGATGTCATTCTGGTGCGCATGGAAACCAGCCCCGAAGATATTCACGGCATGTATGCCGCGCGCGCGATTTTGACATCGCGCGGGGGCATGACCAGCCATGCCGCTGTTGTGGCACGGGGGCTGGGGCGGCCTTGTGTGTCGGGTGCGGGAGAAGTGCGGATAGATTATGACACCCAGATTGCCCGAATTGGCGCCCATGAATTGCGCGAGGGCGATGTCATCACCATAGACGGTGCGTCGGGGCGCGTGATGCAGGGGCGCGTGCCGACCTTGGAGCCTGAATTGTCGGGCGATTTCGGCACGGTCATGGCCTGGGTCGGCAAACACCAGCGCATGCAGGTGCGCGCCAATGCCGAAACAATCGAGGAAGCCAAGCGCGCGCGGCGCTTCGGCGCGGCGGGTATCGGCCTGTGCCGCACCGAGCATATGTTTTTCAACCCGACACGTATTTTGCAGGTACGGCGCATGATATTGGCGCAAAGCGGGCCCCAGCGCGATGCCGCGCTGGTGGCGCTTGAGCCTGAACAGCGTGCCGATTTTGCCGGCCTGTTATCGGTGATGGCCGGGCTGCCGGTTACAATCCGTCTGCTCGACCCGCCTTTGCACGAATTTCTGCCCGCGGCCGATGATGCGTTGGAGGAGTTGTCGGAAGTGCTGGAAATAAGCCCGGAAGAAGTGCGCGACCGCATTCGCGCTTTGCACGAAGCAAATCCGATGCTGGGGCATCGCGGCAGTCGGCTTGCGGTGACGGCGCCTGAAATATACACCATGCAATTGCGCGCTTTGTTCGGCGCGATGCAGGATGTCGCGGGGCCTGAGGCCGCGACGGTGGAAATCATGTTGCCGCTGATTTCGACCGCCGGAGAAATTACCCGTTTGCGTCAACTCATCGAGACCGAAGCGGCGGCATGGGGTTCGACCCATGGCTTTACCCCCGAATTCAGCATTGGCAGCATGATCGAAGTGCCCGGTGCGGCACTGACCGCCGATACGCTGGCACAGGCACTGGCCGGCCAGCCGGGTTTTTTCTCGTTTGGAACAAACGACCTGACCCAGACAACTTTGGGCCTGAGCCGTGATGATGCGGGCAGTTTTTTGAGTGATTATCTGGGCGCGGGGCTGCTTGAAGCTGATCCGTTCGCCACGCTTGCCCAAGACAGTGTTGGCGCATTGATGCAGATAACGGCGGAAAAAGCGCGCGCTGTTTCGCCGGAGCTCAAGCTGGGGCTATGCGGTGAGCATGGCGGCGATCCGGCATCGGTCGCGTTTTGCGATGCGGCTGGGCTTGACTACGTATCTTGCTCGCCTTTTCGGGTGCCGATTGCGCGGCTTGCGGCGGCGCGTGCGCATTTGCTGGCCACGCAATCAAGGCGCAAGTAAAGCCAAAAAAGGCCTTTTTGG
>CAJWBV010000113.1 GCA_913020275.1 uncultured Rhodobiaceae bacterium | reverse complement strand
CGCGAGCTTTCCGGCGGTATGAAAATGCGCGTATCGCTGGCCCGTGCGCTGGCGTCGGAGCCGCGCATTTTGCTGCTGGATGAGCCTTTTGCCGCACTTGATGAGTTAACCCGCCTGCGCCTTGATGATGACTTGTTGCACATCTGGCAGCAGAGCAAGTGCACCGTGGTATTCGTTACCCACAGCATTTCCGAGAGCGCTTATCTTGCTGAGCGTGTGGCCGTTCTGACGAACACTGGCCAATTGGCGCATATTGAAAATATATCGCCGCCTGCAACGCGCGAAGGCTTTCGAAGCGCGCCCGCCTTTAACCGGGCAATGGGCAATATTGCCGCCGCGCTGGGTCATGATTTGAACCATGATTTGGGAGAGAACCTTCCCGCAAGCCGGGGGAGTGCGTCATGATGCGCTATTTTCTGCCTGCCTTTATCGGTATTTTGACGCTCGGCATTTGGGAAATCTGGGTAACCCTGGCAAATATACCCCCTTTCGTCTTACCCGCACCAACGTCAATATTCGATGCCCTTCTGGAAAATGCCAATACGCTGTTCAGCGCGCTTACAGTGACGCTTTACATCACCACACTGGCCTTTTTCTGGGCCGTTATTTCGGGCATCGCGCTGGCTGTGATATTTACCCGCGCGCGCATTATCGAGATGGCCTTCTACCCTTATGTCGTGACGTTGCAAGTGACGCCGGTGGTAGCGATTGCCCCCCTTATTCTGATTTGGGTCGGCTTCGGCAATGTCGACCGCGCGCTCATTTTAATCGCTTGGATTGTGGCGTTTTTCCCGATGCTGACCAACACCGTGCAAGGCTTGCGCGCAACCGAAGCGAGCCTGCACGAGCTGATGACACTGTCCCGCGCGAGCTGGCGGCAGCGCCTGATTTATCTGGAACTGCCCGCAGCATTACCGTCAATCCTCACAGGGGCAAAAGTTTCCGGCGGGCTGGCTCTAATTGGTGCAGTGGTGGCCGAATTTGTTGCAGGTTCCGGAACAGGCACCGGGCTGGCTTGGCGCATTATTGAAGCCGGCAACCGCCTTGAGATAGCCACCATGTTTGCCGCGCTCGTTTTGCTGTCACTTCTGGGCATTTTCATTTTCTATGCCCTCAGCATTGTTGAATGGCTGGCGCTACGGCGCTGGCATGAAAGTTTTCAGCCAAAATCCACATGATTTTTTTGTATTATTAATTAATCTACATCCAGTTGACGGAATTAATGAAAAACGGCATTATCGGCTCAAATTCAGAGAAGTTTTTTATGGCACAACACAGTTCAAAAGGCGCGCGTTTTCAAGCCGTCACCGCCAACCGCCTGCTTGACGGCGAAGTGGTCTATCTTGCCGCAGACAATAGCTGGACGGAAGTTTTCAGTGAGGCCGAAATAGCAGACGGGCCGGAAGCCGGTGAAGCTCTGCTTGCGCGCGCTGTGCCAGATGGTTTTGAAAAGCAGGTACTTGAGCCCTATTTGTTTGAGGCGATTGAAGATGAAAACACGGGTTTTCGCCCCGTAAGCGTGCGCGAAATCATTCGCGCCAAGGGGCCGACAGTGCGTCTTGACCTTGGCAAACAGGCACGCAGGCAAGCACAAGGTTAGGAACGGGAAGAAACATGTATCGCTATGACGAATTCGATCATCAACTTGTCGCCGAACGGGTTGAACAGTTTCGCGGACAGGTCGAACGCCGCGTCAGTGGTGAGCTGAGCGAAGACGCCTTTAAGCCGCTGCGTTTGATGAACGGGGTCTATCTGCAACTGCACGCCTATATGCTGCGCGTTGCCATTCCCTATGGCACGCTGTCATCGCGCCAGCTTCGCAAGCTGGCTCATATCGCGCGCGAATATGATCGCGGTTACGGACATTTCACCACGCGCCAGAACATTCAATATAACTGGCCGGCTTTGGCGCGCATTCCGGATTTGTTGGCCGAGCTTGCCGAAGTCGAGATGCACGCTATCCAGACTTCCGGCAATTGCATCCGCAATGTCACTTCGGACCAATATGCCGGTGCCATTGCCGACGAGATTGAAGACCCGCGCATTATTTCAGAAATCATCCGGCAGTGGTCGACTTTCCATCCGGAATTTTCTTATCTGCCGCGCAAGTTTAAAATTGCGGTGACCGGCCATGCGCATGACCGCGCAGCCATCAAACTGCACGATATCGGCATTGTCATTGTGCGCAATGAAGCCGGTGAGATTGGTTATGAGGTTCATGTCGGCGGCGGTCAGGGGCGCACGCCCTTCATTGCCAAAAAGCTCGCCGAATTTGTGCCGAAAGACAAACTTCTGGCTTATCTGGAAGCGGTAATGCGCGTCTATAACATGCTGGGGCGGCGCGACAACTCGTACAAGGCGCGGATCAAGATCCTGGTACATGAGACCGGCGAAGAAGAAATGCGAAAACTGGTCGAGGCTGAATTTGCCCAAATCGACGCCAGCAAAATGCTGGAAGTGCCGCAAGCCGAGATTGACCGCATCACCCGGTATTTTGAACCACCGGCATTTGAAACCCTTCCGGCCGAAAGCGCCGCATTCAACAAAGCCCAAGCCGATGATGCGGGCTTTGCGCAATGGTGCCGCACCAATGTGGTGGCACACAGGCAATTGGGTTATTCCATCGTTAATATTTCTCTGAAACCCATTGGCGGCGTGCCGGGCGACGCAACGGATGTGCAGATGGAGGCCATTGCCGAGCTTGCCGAAGCCTATTCATTTGACGAATTGCGCGTGACGCATGAACAAAACCTTGTCTTGCCCCATATTCGCCTCGATGATTTGAAGGCCGTTTACGACCGGCTGGTTACGCATGAACTTGCCACGCCCAATCTTGGCCTCATCAGCGACGCCATTGCCTGCCCGGGCCTTGATTACTGCAATCTTGCCAATGCTCGCTCAATACCGCTGGCGCAGGAAATTTCCAATCGGTTTGCCGATCTCGACCGGCAATATGATATCGGCGAACTAAAAATCAAAATCTCCGGTTGCATCAATGCTTGCGGCCACCACCATGTCGGACATATCGGTATTTTGGGCGTCGACAAAAAAGGCACTGAATTTTATCAAATCTCACTGGGCGGATCAGCTGACGAACACGCCAGCCTGGGCGATATTACCGGTCGGGCTTTCACCGAAGACACAATCGTCGATGCCATTGAAACGCTGGTAGAAACATATGTCGGTTTGCGTCACGCCGACGAACGCTTCATCGAAACTTATCGTCGCGTCGGGCTTACCCCGTTCAAGGAACGTCTTTATGCCGAATAGCAAAAAACTGATTATCGACGGCGCCGAAAGCTCCAACATCTGGCACTTCGTTGATGACGAAACACCGCTGGCCGAAGCGCCGGCCATTATTTCGCTGGCGCGTTTGCAAGACGAAGGCGCAGAACTTGTTGCCGCCGGCAAGAAGCTGGGCGTCATTTTGCGCGCGGGCGAAAAGCAGGGCGAAGACGTACATGCACTAAAACCTTTTCTCGACAATTTGGCAGTCGTCGCCATTGAGTTTCCGGTCTACCGAAATGGCCGCGGCTATTCTACCGCGCGTATTTTGCGGGAACAAATGGGCTTTCGCGGCGAAATTCGCGCGGTCGGCGAAGTGCTGTTTGACCAGTGGCAGTTCATGCATCGTTGCGGCATCAACGCTTTTGAGGTCGATGCCGATGTCTCGCTCGAAGCCTTTAACGAAGCCATGGACGAGTTGAGCGCCGCCTATCAGCCCGCCGCCGACCCGCAACGCGGCATTTTATGGCGGCGGCATAATTAGGTCGCGCTGCGTCCGGAAAACAGACGCACCATAGCGCGCGTCACGCCCAAACCCCCAATATCAATTGCAGGCGTAATGCCGGTGGCGAGGTCGGCAATTATCTGCGCGGCACCATGGCTAAACGTCCACCCCAGGGGCCCATGGCCGCTATTGACATAAAGTCCGGCAATATGTGGTACCGGTCCGATTAGTGGCGTGCCGTCCGGCGTCATTGGCCGGAAACCCACCCAAGGCGACACGTCATCAG
>CAJWBV010000112.1 GCA_913020275.1 uncultured Rhodobiaceae bacterium | reverse complement strand
ACAATAAGCCCTCATCTGGGTTAGGCTGAAGGCAGGAGAAATACATATGCTAAAGCTTGTTTATTGTATTCGCCGCCGTTCCGATATCTCGCCGGAAACCTTTTATCGTTATTGGCTACAAGACCACGCGCCGAAATTTGCCGGTGTGGCTGAAGCTATTGGAGCCTTGCGTTATGTGCAGAGCCACACTTGCCTGCCGGAAATGAACGCTGATTTGGAGGCTGGCCGCGGCACCCAGCCCGCCTATGACGGCATTACCGAGGTTTGGTTTAGAGACGAAGACCATATGAACGCGGCTATGGAGACGCCTGCCGGTGCTGAGGCGGGCCGCTTTCTGGTGTCTGATGAAAGCACGTTTATTGACTTTGCAAATTCACGTGTGTTCATGACCCGCGAGCACGAAATATTTGATTTCACCTGACGTGTTTAGCCAACCGACCATTTTTCGCCATGTCCGGCGAGGATGTCGCGTGCGTGTTGAAAGGCGCGTCCAAGCGCGTCCAGCAGATCGCCGGCAATAATCGCGTGGCCGTCGCGGGCTTCAATGGCAAATCGCGCGGCGTGGGTGTGCAGATAAACGCCCGCTTGGGCAATTTGATCAGCCGCCATTTCGGGGTGTTGCGCCCACAGCCCGCCAATCAGACCGGCGAGGACATCGCCCGCGCCCGCCGTGCCCAGCCGCCCGTCGGCAAACGGGCAAAGGGTTGTCATCTCGCCGCTGATGAGCGTGCCCGCGCCCTTCAAAACCCATGTCCCACCATAACGCGTTTTGAGCGCGTCCAGCTGGGCGAACCTGTCAGCTTCTGCCGTATCGTCAAGCAGCGCGCCGGCTTCACCCGGATGCGGGGTGGCAATCAAAGGGGCGTTGCGCGCCGGAGGTTGGGCGCGCGCCAGCCAGCGCAATCCGTCGGCATCGAGAACCAGCGGCACGTCTGCCTGCCAGAGTGTTTCAAGCTGGGCGTCGTATTCATCCCCCAGGCCGGGTCCGGCAATGCAGACCCGCCAGTCCGAGATTTGTTTAATGAGCGCATCCGGACTTGTCAGAATAAGCTCGACCGGCCGCTCAAACGGGCTTTCGCATGTCGCCCAAAACACTTTTCCGGCTCCGGCGCGTAAAGCCGCAAGCCCGGCCAGCTGGCCGGCACCTTCCATGCCCTTCGCGCCCGCCAGGAGTGCAAGGCTGCCTTTGGTGCCTTTGTGGGCGGTCGGGGCGGGGCGGGCGTTCATGAAACCGGGCGGGGTTAGGAGGCGCGCTGTGGCCGGTGCCAGCTTGGTTTCACATCCCAGATCGGCAAAGCACAATTCACCGCACCGGTTCGGCCCCTCGCCGGTCAAAAGTCCGGCTTTTAGGGTCAGAAAGGTCACGGTCTGATGCGCCGTCACGCAAACACCCGGCGCCTGCCCGCTATCGGCATCCAGTCCGGAAGCGATGTCGAGGGCGACAATTATTGAAGCATATGTCTCATGAACCGCATTCAGAGCTTCTATGATTTCCGCCAATGCGCCTTCCGGCGCGCGGTTGAGGCCAATGCCCAAAAGCGCGTCAACATAAATGACGGCCGGAGGCAACTGTCCGGCCCAGGGGCGTATTTCGAGGCCCAAATTTTCGCAGAAAGTGCGCGCAAGCTGTGCATCATTTTGCGGCACGCCACAGGCGATTACGCTGACTTTATATCCGGCAAGGCTCGCCAATGCCGCCAGCCCATAGCCGTCGCCGCCATTATTGCCCGGCCCCGCCAGCACTACCATGCCTTCGGTAAAATCCATTTCGCGTGATTGTTCCAAGTCCAATATGCGCTCAAGGCTGGCTTGTGCGGCACGCATCATTAAAGTGAAACCGGGCGTCCCGGCTTCTATGATGGCGCGGTCAATGGCTTTTGTGCCGGTGCTGTCGTGGATGACTGGCGGAAAGGGGGCATGCAAAGCAAACATGCAAACATTAGAGAGGATTGGCGCAGTCCCCGCAAGAATCATATCGCTTGGCAAATGCGCAATTTAGGCTCTAAGTTACGGAGCTTGGGAGATTGTTATGAGACAGGTTCACCATTTTATTTCCGGCGCGCACAAGGCCGGAAGCGACACGCGCACTGGCGATATTTTCGACCCCGGCACAGGGCAGGTGCAGGCGCAGGTTTGCATGGGCACGCCGGCTGACCTTGACGAAGCCGTGCAAGCTGCGCTGGCCGCCCAGCCCGAATGGGCCGCCACAAACCCGCAGCGGCGCGCGCGCGTCATGTTTCGGTTCAAGGAATTGCTTGAGGCAAATATGGACGAGCTGGCGGAACTTTTGTCGTCGGAGCACGGCAAAGTGATTGCGGACTCCAAGGGCGACATTCAACGCGGTCTGGAGGTCATCGAATTTGCCTGCGGCATTCCCCATCTTTTGAAGGGCGAATATACCCAAGGTGCCGGGCCGGGCATTGATATTTATGCCATGCGCCAGCCCTTGGGCGTGGTGGCGGGTATCACGCCGTTTAATTTTCCGGCAATGATCCCGATGTGGATGTTCGGCATTGCGCTGGCCTGCGGCAATGCATTTATTTTGAAACCGTCGGAAAAAGATCCGTCCGTGCCGGTGCGTTTGGCCGAACTGATGCTTGAGGCGGGGGCACCCGAAGGCATTTTGAATGTGGTGCAGGGTGACAAAACCGTTGTTGATGCAATTTTGACACATGACGATATTCGCGCGGTCAGCTTTGTCGGGTCTTCCGACATTGCCCATTATGTTTATTCTACGGGCACGGCAAATGGTAAACGTGTGCAAGCTATGGGGGGAGCGAAGAACCACGGCATTATTCTGCCCGATGCGGATATGGATCAGGTCGTGGCCGATATTGCCGGAGCCGCCTTTGGCTCGGCCGGCGAACGCTGCATGGCACTGCCCGTGGCGGTGCCGGTGGGAGACGAAACAGCGAATATTTTCGTCGAACGCATGCGCGCTGAAATTGACAAGCTAAACATTGGTGTTGCCACGGACCCGGACGCGCATTTTGGCCCGGTCGTTACGGCGGCGCATCGCCAGCGCGTCGAAAACTATATCGAAATGGGCGTCAAGGAAGGGGCCGAGCTTGTCGTTGACGGGCGCGGGGCCAGCTTGCAGGGGCACGAAGAAGGATTTTTTATCGGACCGTCAATGTTCGACCGCGTGACACCGGACATGCAAAGCTACAAGGATGAAATATTCGGCCCGGTTTTGCAGGTTGTGCGTGCCGACAGCCTTGAGGATGCCGCTCGCCTGCCGAGCGAGCACCAGTATGGCAATGGCGTGGCACTGTTCACCCGCAATGGTTTGGCAGCGCGCGAATTTGCTTCGAAGGTGAATGTCGGCATGGTCGGCATTAATGTACCGATACCGGTTCCGGTGGCCTATCATACGTTTGGCGGTTGGAAACGCTCGGCCTTCGGTGATATAAACCAGCATGGTGTGGAGGGCATTCGCTTCTACACGAAAACCAAAACAGTCACCCAACGCTGGCCTTCGGGCGATGTGCAGGATCAATCTTTTGTTATCCCGACGATGAGTTAGGTCGCGGCGGTAAAAATTTTCTCCTCTTTTTTTGGGGGTCAGGATTTAACATGAGCAATCAACATGTCGATGTGCTGGTAATCGGTGCAGGCATTTCGGGTATCAGTGCGGCCCATCATTTGCAGACGCAATGCCCGGAGAAATCTTTTCTGATATTAGAAGGCCGCGATTCGATCGGCGGTACCTGGGATTTGTTCAAATATCCCGGCATTCGCTCCGACAGCGACATGTACACGCTGGGCTTTTCATTCCGGCCCTGGCGTGACCCGAAAGCCATTGCCGACGGGCCGTCCATCATGTCGTATCTGCGCGGCGCGGTTGAAGATGGCGGGCTGCAGGACAAAATCCGCTTCGGCCGAAAAGTCGTCAAAGCACAATGGTCGTCGCAAAAAGCACAATGGGAATTAACCGTTCTGAACACGCAAAATAAGCAGGAAGAAACACTCACCTGCGGCTTCGTGCATATGTGCACCGGCTATTACAATTACGAGCAAGGCCACCGACCGGCATTTCCGGG
>CAJWBV010000111.1 GCA_913020275.1 uncultured Rhodobiaceae bacterium | reverse complement strand
CCCAGACTTGCCTGCAACCACACGCGGCAGAGGCGCAAACGCGGCCAGCCGCTCGGACAGAACCGTTGGCCCGGCACCGGGGCCGCCGCCGCCATGCGGCGTGGAGAATGTTTTGTGCAGGTTAATGTGCATGGCATCAATGCCCAAATCGCCTGGGCGCACGCGTCCGACAATGGCGTTGAAATTGGCGCCGTCGCAATAGAAGTAGCCACCCGCCTCATGCACCGCATCGGCAATGGCAATAATATCGCGTTCAAACAGCCCGCATGTGTTGGGATTGGTCAGCATAATGGCGGCAACGTCATCGCCGAGCTTGTCGCGAAACGCCGCCAGATCAACACGCCCGTCATCGCCGGCGGGAATTTCATCAACGCTGAAGCCCAAGAGCGCGGCCGTCGCCGGATTTGTGCCATGGGCCGATTCCGGCACCAGCACCCGCATGCGCCGGTCAATCTCGCCGCGCGCCTCGATCGCGGCGCGAATGGCCATCATGCCGCATAATTCACCATGTGCGCCGGCCTTGGGCGATAGCGCCACCTCCGGCATGCCGGTGAGGGTTTTCAGCCAATGCGCCAATTCATCCATCAGGCGTAACGCACCCTGCACGGTTGAAGCGGGTTGCAAGGGGTGAATATCGGCAAAGCCCGGCAGTCGCGCCATTTTCTCATTGAGGCGCGGATTATGTTTCATTGTGCATGAACCAAGCGGATAAAGCCCCATATCAATCGCATGATTTTTCTGGCTCAGCCGCACATAATGGCGCATGGCTTCCGGTTCTGCCAGACCGGGCAGATCAACCGCCTCGCGAATTATCCCCCCCAATCGGTCAGGTATACCCCGCAACGGCGCTAAATCGACCCCGCTTCTGTCGTGTGCGCCTATTTCGAAAATCAGGTCCTCACGCAGCTCAAGACCGCGATGGCCGGTGAATGTGGTCTTCTCGCTCATGACAACACCTCCTCAAGTGCCGCGGCATAGGCGGCCATGTCTTCGGGCGCGCAAGTTTCGGTTGCCGCCACCAATAAATAATTTTCAAAACCTCCGTCGGGTATCAGCCGCGACACCGGCACGCCCCCCAGCACACCGCGCGCGGCCAAGGCCTCGACCACCGTATCGGCGGGTTGTGGCAATTCGACGGTGAACTCGTTGAAAAACGTGTCATTGATCGGCTTTACCCCGTCAATAGAACCGAGCCTGCCCGCAAGATCGACCGCCTGCTCGTGATTGAGCCGCGCCAAATGCTGCAAACCGTTGCCGCCCAGAAGCGATAAATGCGCCGTGAACGCCAGCGAACACAAGCCCGAATTGGTGCAAATATTCGATGTCGCCTTGTCGCGGCGAATATGTTGTTCGCGCGTCGACAGCGTGAGAACAAAGCCGCGCTTGCCATCGGCATCGACAGTTTCGCCGCACAGACGCCCGGGCATTTGGCGCAGAAACTTTTCGCGCGCGGCAAACAGGCCGACATAAGGCCCGCCAAAATTCAAACCATTGCCCAGCGACTGGCCTTCGCCGACGACAATATCGGCACCCATTGTGCCGGGCGTTTTCAAAACACCCAGCGACACTGCCTCAGTGACAACGACGACCAGCAAGGCGCCACGTGCGTGCACCGCCTCGGCAAGTTCGGTATAATCGTTCACCGAACCGAAAAAGTCAGGGTTTTGCACAACGACGCATGAGGTGCTCTCATCGACCGATGACAAAAGGTCTTCAGCGCCCTGAACGGTTGGTGGAATATGGGTTAACCCAAAGCCCCCCATATCCGACAAATTGGCAATGACATCGACATATTGCGGATGCACGCGCCCCGAAACCACAGCATGATTGCGCCGCGTCACCCGGTGGGCCATCAGCACTGCTTCACCGGCGGCGGTTGAGCCGTCATACATGGACGCATTGGCAACTTCCATTCCGGTCAGTTCGGCAACCTGGCTTTGAAACTCGAACAAATATTGCAATGTGCCTTGCGTGATTTCCGGTTGATAGGGCGTATAAGAGGTCAAAAATTCCGACCGTTGAATAATATGGTCAACCGTCGCCGGCACATGGTGGCGATAAGCGCCCGCGCCGCAGAAAAACGGCGCAGAGCCGGCCGTCATATTTTGACCGGCCATTGCCTGCATGTCGCGCTCGACCTGCATTTCGCTTTTGTGTATCGGCAAATCAACGGGCCCGTCGAGACGCGCCTCGGCGGGCACATCGCAAAACAGGGCATCAATATTTTCGACGCCAATGCGTTCCAGCATTGTCGCGCGATCGGCATCGTTCAAAGGCAAATAACGCATCAGTCAAGCTCCTCAATATAGGCTTTGTAAGCGGCTTCATCCATCAGCCCGTCAAGTTCACCGGCATTGCTCAGGCGGAGCCGGAAAAACCAGCCACCCGCCAGCGGGTCTTGATTGACCAGGGCGGGATTGTCCTCAAGCTCCGGATTGGCCTCGACCACTTCGCCCGAAACGGGTGCATAAACCTCACTGGCCGCCTTCACGCTTTCCACCACACCGGCTTCATCGCCCTGCGATACGGTTTTGCCGGCCTCCGGCATTTCGACAAAAACAACATCGCCCAACTGTTCTTGTGCGTAAGCCGTGATGCCGACCGTGGCGGTATCTCCGTCAAGGCTTACCCATTCGTGGTCTTTGGTAAATTTCACTGCGCTCATTTTTTCTTCCTCATCATCTTTTCCATATCCTCAAATGCGTTCCCGCTATTTTGTGGCGCGCACATATTTGTGCGGCACAAACGGCATCTCGCTCACCCGTGCGGGCAGAGCGCGACCGCGAACCATCAAATGCACCGGCGTATCGGGGTCGGCAAAATCAGCAGCCACATATCCCATCGCCACAGGCCGCCCCAATGTCGGGCTGAACCCGCCGCTCGTCACCGTGCCAATGGAGGCTCCGTCCGGCGCACAAATATCGGTGCCCTCGCGCGCCGGGGCGCGCCCGTCAGGTAGCAAACCGACACGAAGCCGCGGCGCACCCGATGCGAGATGCGTTGAAACAATATCGGCACCGGGATAGTCAGCCGATTCGCGCCGGCGCTTTGGGATCGTCCACAACAAATCGGCCTCGGCCGGCGAAGTTGTCAGGTCAATATCATGTCCGTATAGGCACAGGCCCGCCTCGAGCCGCAGGCTGTCCCGCGCGCCCAGACCGATAAGCGCAACCTCATCATCATCCAGAAGCGCGACGGCAAATTCTTCGGCAATTTCCGGCGGCAATGAAATTTCAAACCCGTCTTCGCCCGTATAACCACAGCGCGACACCAAAAGTTCATATCCGCGCCAGTCCACCCAGCGCGCCTCCATGAATGTCAGCCGGTCAACCCCTTCAATATGGCGGGCCAGAACGTGCGCGGCTTGCGGGCCTTGCAGGGCCAAGAGCGCGCGGCCTTGCACTTCCAAAGTTGCATGGCCGTCCAGCGCCTCGGCAATATAGGCAAAGTCGGTTGTTTTGCACGCCGCATTGACCACCAGCCACACAGTCTCGCCAAACCGCGTGACCATCAAATCATCGCGAATGCCGCCATCGGCATGGGTCAACAATGTGTAGCGGATGCGCCCCTCGCCCAATGTCGATATGCCGCCCGGCACCAGTTTTTCCATAAGCAAGGCGGCATCGGCACCGCCTGTGTTCGGGCTTAGCAACGCTTGACCCATATGCGACACGTCAAATAATCCGGCCTGCGCGCGCGTGTGATTATGCTCATACAAAACGCCGTGCCCATATTGCACCGGCATTTCATAGCCCGCAAAACCAACCATGCGTGCGCCTGCGCCGACATGCAAATCAAACAGCGGCGTGCGCGCCAGCGGCGGCCGGTCAGTAGATGAAATTGGCGCATCAGCACTCATGTCGCGACTCCTGAGCAGACACCATTTCACCGAAATGGTGTCGCGCCCTCCTCTGTCGCTTGGACCTGAGAGAATTCGCTATCGTAAAGACAGCTTAACCCCGTCGGTGAGAGAACTGGCGTTCTCTGCTTTCCAGAGTGTTGACCGGCTACGGTCCATTTTGCCTGAGAGTTTCCGAGGGCGGTTGCTCCTTCGGCCCTGCCTTATAAAAGACAGCGTCTCCCGTAGCACGGATT
>CAJWBV010000110.1 GCA_913020275.1 uncultured Rhodobiaceae bacterium | reverse complement strand
CCGTCTTGCCAAAACGCGTTGAAGTTCCGGTTGGTCAATTGCAAATAGGCCACGAAAGGCAGGGATGAGGCGAGCATGAAAACAATGGCCACAACTTCAATGGCGGGTGCGCTAAAGGCGGCCAGGCTGGCGTCGCGCGTTGAAAACCCGCCGGTTGCAATTGTGGTCATGGCGTGGGCGGCGGCATCGAAAAAACTCATGCCCGCCAGCCAATAGGCCAGCAGACACGAACCGGTGATGAAAAAATACAGCCGCGTGATCGAGCCTGCGATTTGCGCCGTGCGCGGCAGAATCTTTTCCGATGTGTCGGAGCTTTCCAGACGGAACAACTGCATGCCGCCGACATTGAGCATGGGCAAAACAGAGATGGCCATGACGATAATGCCGATGCCGCCAAACCACTGCAGCAGGGCGCGCCAAAGCAAAATGCCGGGCGGAGCCTCATCCAGCTCGGTAATTATGGTGGCACCGGTTGTTGTCAGGCCGGACATGGCCTCGAAAAACGCATCCGTATAACTTAGCCCTAGCCCGCTAAAAGCAAAGGGCAGCGCGGCAAAGGCCGTTAGCGCAAGCCACGCGCCGCTGGTCAGCAAAAAAGCCTGCCGGACGGATAAAGGCGGCAGCTTGCCCCGATTTGTCAAAACCAGCGCACCGGCGATAAAGCCGGTAATCAGCGCGGCGGTAATGAATACCGGCCAGTCCGGCTGGTCGAGCAAAATTTCAGTAAAGGCGGGCACCAACATGCCGCCGGCCAATGCCGAGAGCAGCATGCCGATCAGAAAAAATATGGTGCGGTAATCAGCCATAATTTCAGTGCAATTGCGCCTCGTCATGCGGGCAGTCCAGCGAGAAGGCCGGAATTTCAATGTCAAATTCGCGCCCGTTATCGGCGCGCATGGCATAGGTGCCGCGCATGAAGCCCGATGGTGTCTGCAACGGCGTGCCGGAGGAATAGCTGAAAGACGCACCCGGCGCCAGAACAGGCTGTTCACCCACTACGCCAGCGCCCCTGACCTCCTGCTGACGCCCCAGTGCGTCGGTAATCATCCAATGGCGCGACATAAGCTGTACAGTGTCGGCGCTGTTATTTTCAATTTTGATGCGATAGGCCCAGACGAAATACTGATTGTCGGGATCGGAGTCTTTTTCGATATAGGCGGTTTCAACCGAAACCGTGATCCCGCCCGTCGTTGCGCTGTTCATAACTTACGTCACCCGTTCAATTTTGGCGCCGGCTAAATCGTGTCCAGCGCCCTTTCAAAATCCTCAACCAGATCTGCCGGGTCTTCAAGGCCTATTGATACACGCAAACTTGTCGGGCGAATGCCCAGTTCGGCTTTTGCCGCATCATCCAGACGGAAATGCGTGGTGGTCGCCGGATGCGTGATCAGTGTTTTGGCGTCGCCAAGATTGTTCGAAATCGCTGCAATGTGCAGATTATCGGCAAAACGGAAAGCATCAGCCTTGTCTGCCCCCACATCAAAAGCAATGAGATTGCCGCCGCGCGTCATTTGCCGACAGGCGAGATCATATTGCGGATGGGTTTTGTCGCCGGGATAAATCACACGTCCCACCTTGTCATGAGTGTTCAAAAAGTCCACCAGCTTTTCGGCATTGTCGCAATGGGCATCGACGCGCACGGGCAGTGTCTCAAGGCTTTTCAGCATGACCCAAGCATTGAAGGGGGCTAGCGCCGGGCCTGTTTGACGCATGAAATTGGCCAGTTCGTCGCGCACATAAGCCTCATTTCCCAAAATGATGCCCCCCAAACACCGTCCCTGTCCGTCAATGTGCTTGGTCGCGCTATAGACAACAATATCGGCACCAAAATCGAGCGGCCGCTGCAATATGGGTGTCGCAAAAACATTGTCGACCACCAGCCGCGCGCCATGGGCGTGGGCGATATCGGCGACCGCTTGCATGTCAATAACCTCGAGTACCGGATTGGACGGCGTTTCGAGGAACATCACTTTGGTTGTTGGTCGCATGGCCTGTTCCCATGCATCTGTATCGCGCCCGTCAACCAGCGTGGTTTCAATGCCGTAGCGCGGCAACAAGGTTTCAACAATATAGCGGCACGAGCCAAACAGCGCGCGGGCCGCCACCACATGATCGCCGGCCTGCAACAGGCTCAACATGGCAGCCGTCACCGCGGCCATGCCGGTTGCCGTGGCGCGCGCATCTTCGGCCCCTTCCAGCGCCATCATGCGTTCTTCGAACATTCTGACGGTCGGATTGCCAAACCGCGAATAAATATAACCGTCGTCTTCTTCGCGAAAGCGGGCTTCGGCCTGTTCAGCACTGTCATAGACAAAGCCCGAAGTCAGATAGAGGGCTTCGCTGGTCTCTCCGAAAGACGACCTGTTTTGACCCTCATGGACCAAACGGGTTCGGGGTCGATAACTTTCTTTTTTTCTCACCTTGCTTCTCCTTGTGGGCCGTAAATGGCCCAAGAAAACCCGCAAGGCCGGGTGCTTCCCGGCCATTTTAGCTGGTTGTTTAACGTGGCCGCAAGCCAGCCGGCTCAAATTACCACGTGCGGAACATGTCGAAAAACTCCGCCGGCGTCAAGACATTGGGCGCAAGCTGGCCTAAAATATGATAGGTGTGGATTCGCTGATGACTGAAAATACAAACCAAAATTTGTTTCCCGACACGGACGCCCAGACCCCGCAGCGCGCGGCGGGTCAAACCCATGCGGTTGGCATTTTGCCGGCGCATGGCATTGCCAATATGATCCGCGATGGGCAGATTTGGGCCGGCGGCGGCATTGACGATGACCAGATACAACCTGCCAGCCTGGATTTGCGGCTGGCAGAAACGGCCTATCGTGTACGCGCGAGCTTTCTGCCCGGCGCGTCCGGCAGTGTTATGGATAAAATCGGCAAGCTCGCGTACCACAAAGTCGATCTGCGCCAGGGCGCCGTTCTTGAAACGGGGTGTGTATATCTTGTGCCATTGATGGAGGCACTGGCCCTGCCGGAACGCACCGCCGGTTTTGCCAATCCGAAAAGTTCCACCGGGCGCATTGATGTGTTTACGCGGCTCATCACCGATTTTGGCAGCGCGTTTGATACCGTTCCGGCAGGTTATA
This sequence comes from uncultured Rhodobiaceae bacterium, assembly GCA_913020275.1. Lineage (GTDB taxonomy): Bacteria > Pseudomonadota > Alphaproteobacteria > RS24 > RS24 > UBA7378. The sequence goes on along the minus strand of CAJWBV010000110.1, from coordinate 1,002 downwards.
AGGGGCACCTTTATCTAGAGGTCAGCCCGCGCACTTTTCCGATTCTTGTGCGCGCCGGTTCGCGGCTGTCGCAATTGCGGTTCCGGCGCGGCTCACCCAGCTATTCCGATGCCGAGACAAAGCGTCTGCACGAAGAAACCGGTCTAGTGAACGGGGCGGCGAATATCGACCAGGGGCTCGGCGTGTCGATTGATTTGCGTGGCGACGCCCAAACCGGGCTCGTTGGCTATCGCGGCAAGCGCCATGCGGGTCTCATTGATGTAGACCAAAAGGGCGCTTTGCCGGTGAGCCAGTATTGGGAACCGATTTATCACGATGACACCAATGAGATTATTCTTGATCCGGATGAGTTCTACATTCTCGCCTCGCGCGAGGCGGTGACAATACCCGCCAGCCATGCCGCTGAAATGGTACCATTCGACCCGCTTGTCGGTGAGTTTCGTGTGCATTACGCAGGCTTTTTCGACCCGGGCTTTGGCATGAATGAGGCTGGTGGCGCCGGCAGTCGCGCAGTTCTTGAAGTGCGATCGCGCGAGGTGCCGTTTATCTTGGAGCATGGCCAGATTATCGGGCGCTTAATATATGAGCGCCTAACAGACATGCCCGAGACTTTGTATGGCTCCGGGCTTAATTCCAATTATCAGGCGCAGGGCCTGAAGCTGTCGAAACATTTCAAATCCGATTAGGGGGCATGATGCCGCGCAGACTTTCACAATGCAGCAATGTCGATGATTTACGCGACCTCGCGCGCCGCCGCCTGCCAGGGCCAATTTTTCATTATATTGACGGCGCAGCCGATGACGAGGTGACTTACCGGCGCAATACTCGGGCCTTTGAAGATTATGACCTTGTGCCCAATGTGCTGGCCGGTGTCGCCGATATTGACATGTCGGTCGAGGTGATGGGCTGCACACTGGGTTTGCCGATTTTCTGTTCGCCCACCGCCCTGCAAAGGCTGTTTCACCATGATGGCGAGCGCGCGGTGGCGCGCGCTGCTGAAAA
>CAJWBV010000109.1 GCA_913020275.1 uncultured Rhodobiaceae bacterium | reverse complement strand
CAAAAGCGGCATTTGGCGGTTGCGCGGTCGCGCTCTAACCCCGACCAGAGATTGCACCCGGCAAAACGACAAAAAACAGCGGGTCGTCCGGCTTGGCCGCCTTCGCCCTGAAGTGTGTAGAAAATTTCTTTTACGGCGTAGCTCATGCGGCCTTCCATTCGTCAAATCCGCGCCGGCGCAAATCGCAGGCCGGGCAATCACCGCACCCATAGCCCCATTCGTGGCGTAATGTACGATTGCCGCGATAGCAAGTATGCGTGTGTTCAATGATGAGAGCGACAAGCGCCGCGCCGCCCAGTTCATCTGCCAGTTTCCATGTTGCGGCCTTGTCAACATTCATAAGCGGTGTTTCGATTGAAATTTGGGTGTCCATGCCGAGCGCGAGTGCGGACTCAAGCGCATCCAGCGTGGTGCGGCGACAATCAGGATAGCCGGAATAATCTGTTTCGCACATGCCTCCGACCAGCACATCAAGCCCGCGCCGATAAGCCAATGCCGCGCCATAGGTCAGAAACAGCAGATTGCGGCCGGGCACGAAGGTAGACGGCAAATTATTCGCCTGCATTTTAATCTCGCCTTCGCCGATCAGCGCCGTGCCGCCAATTTCCGACAGGGCCGGCATGTCAAGCATATGGTCGTCGCCCAGCCGTGCCGCCCAATCAGGGGCAAGCTCGGTTATTTTTTGCAAGATGACCTCGCGGCAATCAAGCTCCACGCGATGGTTTTGCCCATAGTCGAAGCCAACCGTTTCAACCCGCTCATAGCGCGCCAGCGCGTGCGCGAGGCAGGTCGCGCTGTCCTGCCCGCCGGAAAATAACACCATGGCTTTTTGGGTCTGTGTCATGTGCTGACATGACCCAATATCTTTTGCCCCGTCAAGTATGATTCGCCGGCATTTGCCGCCCACGCTTGCGCAAGCCTTATGAGGGGCGCACATGCGGTGCGGCGTTTGCAACACATACGGAAACGGGGTAAACCCGTTGCATTATCCACGCAGAACGGAGCGCGGTCATGACGGCGATTTGGGACATTATCGGACGGGAAATTCTGGACAGCAGGGGCAACCCGACCATTGAGGTTGATGTTGTTCTTGATGATGGCAGCACGGGGCGTGCGGGCGTGCCTTCGGGCGCATCAACGGGCGCCTATGAGGCCGTCGAATTGCGCGACGGCGACAAGAAGCGCTATCTCGGAAAAGGTGTTCAAAAAGCGGTGGATGCGGTGAACGGTGAAATTCTGTCGGCACTGGCCGGTATGGACGCCACCCAACAAACCCATATTGATCTCGCTTTGCGCACTCTTGACGGCACCGATAACAAGTCTCGGCTGGGTGCCAATGCCGTGCTAGGCGTTTCGCTGGCGGTTGCCAAGGCCGCCGCCGCCTCACAAGACACACCGCTTTGGCGCTATATTGGTGGCGTTTCGGCACATATATTGCCGGTGCCGATGATGAATATTGTGAATGGCGGCGCGCATGCCGACAATCCGATAGATGTTCAGGAGTTCATGATTATGCCGGTTGCCGCTGACACATTGTCGGATGGCGTTCGCATGGGCGCTGAGATTTTTCACACGCTGAAGGGGCTTTTGAGCGATGACGGGCTTTCCACCGGCATAGGTGATGAGGGGGGCTTTGCTCCGGCGCTGGCTTCCACGGATGCCGCGCTTGAATATATTATGAAGGCCATCGAAAAAGCCGGCTACAAGCCCGGCGAGGATGTGGTGCTGGCGCTGGATGCGGCAGCCACGGAATTTCACGAAAAAGGCGTGTATCATCTGGCCGGTGAAGGAAAAAAGCTGGATGCTGGCGGCATGGCCGATTATTGGGCCGCGCTTTGCGACCGCTTTCCAATCGCTTCAATTGAAGACGGCATGGACGAAAATGACTGGGAAGGCTGGCGCGCGTTGACGGATGCCATTGGCGCGCGTGTTCAGCTTGTCGGTGATGATGTGTTTGTGACAAATCCGGCGCGGCTGGCCGAGGGCATTGAAAAGGGCGTTGCCAATTCAATCCTCGTCAAGGTCAACCAAATCGGCACGTTGAGTGAGACACTGGAAGCGGTTGATATGGCCCATCGCGCCTCTTACACCGCCGTGATGTCTCACCGTTCGGGCGAAACCGAAGATGCCACCATCGCTGATCTGGCGGTGGCGACCAATTGCGGACAGATCAAAACCGGATCTTTGGCGCGCTCCGACCGGCTGGCGAAATATAACCAGCTCATGCGCATTGAAGAAATGCTGGGCGATCAGGCCGTATATCCGGGCAAATCAGTCCTCAAATAACGTATCGAACCACTTTGCGCTTGACCGCACGAATCACTGTGTGATTCGTTAGGTGCATGATTCGTTTTTCCTCATCTCGGGTTTCAAGCCGCACGGTTGGGCAGGCGCCACTGCGTTTGCGCCGGTTGTTGCCGACTTTCATGCTGGTTCTTGTGATGGGCGGATTGGTGTTTCAGGCCTTGCAGGGCGATCGGGGCTTGCGCGGCTGGCAGGAATTACGCGCCAAAAACAAAGAACGCGCCATTGTGCTGGCCGGGCTTGAAGAAGAAAACGCCGAAACCATGACGCGGGTGCTGCGGTTGAGCAACGGGTCGCTCGACCTTGATTTTCTGGACGAACGCGCGCGCCTCATATTGGGGCTGAGCCGGGCGGACGAGCGCGTCTTTTTCAATGATGCACCGGCTTCAAAACCCGAATAGACACATCAACTAGACCCTATATTCATCGCGAAAAATGGCGTATAGAAAGCCATGGTCGTTGTCATAGACAATTCGAAAAAGCGTCCGCGCCACCCTGAAAAACAGAGCAATGCGGACAGCCCGCTTTTGCGCAAGCCCGACTGGATCCGCGTCAAGGCACCGGGGTCGCCCGAATATGCGCGAACCCGCAACATCGTCAAAACGCATAATCTGGTTACGGTTTGCGAGGAGGCCGCGTGCCCGAATATTGGCGAATGTTGGTCGCAGCGCCATGCCACTTTCATGATATTGGGTGAGATTTGTACCCGTGCGTGTGCCTTTTGCAATGTGAGCACAGGGGTGCCGTTGCCCGTCGATGAAGACGAACCGGCGCGCGTGGCTGATGCCGTTGTCAAACTGGGGCTGCGCCATGTGGTTATTACATCCGTGGATCGCGATGATTTGGAAGACGGGGGCGCCGAACATTTTGCCCGCACCATACGCGCCATCAGGCAGGTCGCGCCCGATACCAGCATTGAGGTTTTGACACCGGATTTTCTGCGCAAAGAGGGCGCGCTGGAAACCGTGGTTGCGGCGCAACCGGATGTTTTCAATCACAATCTGGAAACCGTGCCCGCGCTCTATTTGAATATTCGCCCCGGCGCGCGCTATTTCCATTCTTTGCGGCTGTTGCAGCGCGTCAAGGAACTTGATGCCGGCATGTTCACCAAATCCGGCATTATGGTCGGGTTGGGTGAGACGCGCAGCGATGTCATGCAGGTGATGGATGATATGCGCGCCGCCAACATCGACTTCATTACAATCGGCCAGTATTTGCAGCCGACCCGCAAACATGCGCCGATTGACCGTTTCGTCACACCGGATGAATTTGACGCCTATGCCGCGACCGCGCGCGCCAAAGGGTTTTTGATGGTTTCGGCCACACCGCTCACGCGATCTTCGCACCACGCCGATGAAGATTTTGAAAAACTTAAGGCGGCGCGGGCTTCAGCCATCCGGTAGATTTCATGCAAAATATAAGCCTCCAGCGCATCAGCCCGTATCGTGCGCGCCAGATGTTTGATTTGGTAGCCGATGTGGATCGCTATAGCGAGTTTATTCCCTATTGCACAGCGTCGCGCGTGCGGCACAGCCACGAAACCGAGCAGGGGTACGAAATGCTGGCCGATCTTTTGGTGGCGTATAAGTTTCTGCGCGAGAAATATTCCAGCGCGGTTGTGCTGACCCATGACCCGCTGACAATCACCGTCAATCAGGCGCAAGGCCCGTTCAGCCATTTGCATAATCGCTGGGAGTTCAAAGACACGGGTGAAGGTTCGGTCGTTGACTTTGAGTTGCAGTTTAATTTTGCCGTGCCGCTTTTGCGCCGTGTAATCGCGCCGTTGATGAGCCGCGCTGTTTCAAAATTCGTG
>CAJWBV010000108.1 GCA_913020275.1 uncultured Rhodobiaceae bacterium | reverse complement strand
TCGGTTTGCGTTTTTCGAGGAACGACGCCACGCCCTCACGCCCTTCATCGCTTTTTACGGCTTCGGCAAATAATTCTCCAGCATAGCGGATCATTTCCTGCGCCCCCAGCACCTTGTTTTGCTCAAGCAGTTTTTTGGTAGCCGCATTTGCCATGGGCGCGCAGCGGCGCACGTCGGCTTTTATGACTCCCTCAACAGCTTCTGCCGCGGCGACATCATCCACCAGAAAATCCACCAGCCCCATATCAGCCCCTTCAACGGCCGTGAAGCGCTTTGCAGTCAGCATGATATAGCGTGCTTTAAATTCGCCAACGCGTTCGACGATATAGCGCCCGATTTGAGCCGGCACAACGCCGATTGAAGTTTCGGTTAACCCCATTTTGGTATCTTTGGCGGCGATCACAATATCGCCGGCACACGCCATGCCCAGCCCGCCGGCCATCGCAGCCCCGTGCAGCAAAAACACCACAACCTGCGGCATGGAACGCACAGCGAGGAAAAATTCGCCCATTTTGGAACTGTCGCCAATCACCTCTTCCAGCGACCGCTCGGACTGAAAATTATTTTTGAACCCTTTCAAATCGCCGCCGGCGCAAAACGCATCGCCGCGACCGCGAATGGTCACCCCGCGAATATCGGCGCGCGTGGCGATATGGGCAAGCTGCGCGCGCAAATCCACCACCAGCTCATCCGACATGGCATTGCGGGCATCGGGACGGTTCAACCACAGAGTTGCCCAGTCAGCATCCAGTTCAAATTCAATGGTTTGGGTTTCCGGCGCGGTCATTTCTGTTTCCTTTTCGGCAAATCGAATTACATGCGCCCAACGCCAAAGGCATTGGGTTGCAAGGTACGGTTTTTGCGCTCCCATATTGTGCCCAGCAAAAAGCCAAGCACATTGCGTGTGTCGCGCGGGTCTATGATGCCGTTATCCAGCATCCGACCGGATGTATAGAAAGCGTCTTCCTGAGAATTGAAAATTTCAACAATCGCCGCGCGCTGTTTTGCCAGCGCTTCCATATCCGGTTCAACGCCGCGGCGTTTGGCACTTGCCAGAGCCACGGTTTCCATGGTGCCGGCGGCGGACTCACCGCCCATCACACCGGTCAGGGCGGCCGGCCAACTAAACAGAAAATCGGGCTCATAGCCCAGCCCAGCCATGCCGTAATTACCGGCGCCATAGCTGGCGCCAACATAAAATGTGAGCTTCGGCACGCGAATATTGGCCGCCGCCTGAATCATTTTTGCGCCATGCTTGATCATGCCGGCCTGCTCATATTCAGTGCCGACCATATAGCCGGTGATGTTGTTCAAAAATACGAGCGGCACATTCGCCTGGTCGATAATCTGGAAAAAATGTGCGCCTTTGGCAGCTTCGTCCGGCCCCATTGGGCCATTATTGGAAACCAAACCGACCGGATGGCCGAATATGCTGGCCTGTGTGCAAACAAGGTTAGGGCCGAAGCGTGCCTTGAACTCGGTGAAATTCGATCCGTCGACAAGACGCGCGATTAATTCGCGCGAGTCATACGGCACCCGATAATCGGTAGGCACCAGACCCAAGATTTCATCAGCGTCGTAAATCGGCTCGTCAAATTCGCGTTGGGGCGGTGTCGGGCAATGCTCGTTCCAACCCATACGCCCAACCACTTCACGAATTTGCAAAATGCCTTCTGCATCGTCTTCGGCCAGATATTCCATCAGCCCAGTTACTGCTGCGTGCATTTCGGTGCCACCCAGTTTGCGTTCGTCAGCCACTTCGCCTGTTGCCGCCTGCACCAGCGCCGCGCCGCCAAGTGCCGCCATGCCATTATGCTTCACGCCGACATTATAATCGGACATGCCGGGCATATAGGCCCCGCCCGCCGTTGAGGGGCCGTGCAACACCGTCAATGTTGGCACACCGGCTGCGCTCAATTTGGCAAGCATGTAAAACACGCTACCGCCATGCGCCCATAATTCGACCTTATAGGTCATCAGATTGGCGCCCGCACTTTCCACCAGATGAATGAAGGGAAGTTTGTTTTTCAGCGCGATGCGCATCACCTCAAGGCTTTTGCGAAAGCCCATTTCGGTTGCCGCGCCTGCGTTGATGCCGCTATCGTCTACCACGATCATCACGCGCACACCGCTAACATAACCGATACCGGCCAGCACCGAGCCGCCGGGTACGCTTGTGTCGCGGTTTGGGTCATCGACGCAGTAGCTTGCCATATTGTAAAGCGTCAAAAACGGCATGCCCGGATCCAGCAGACGCGCCAGCCGGTCGCGCGGGGTTAACTGGCCGCGCTCTTCAAAGCGCGGGCGCCGCCGCTCGGAGGCATCCACCGCACGCTGCTCCAGCCCGCGCAAATGCGCCAGTTTTTCCAACTGGTCTGCACGGTTTTTGGCATAGGCGTCGGATTTTTTATCCAGCTTGCTTTCAAAAACGGCCATTACAAACTCTCCGCAATTTCTCTTGAAACCGGCACCGGATGGTCCAGCAAAATTTGTGCGTAAGCCTTGCCCTGCGGGTCATTTCGCAGACTAGCGACGCCGCCGCCGCCCAAGGCTTCATGAATTAAAATATTCATGGCATGGGCGCCGGGCAACAAATAACGCTCAAAGCCGCTATCTGGAGCCATGAAATGCCCGAACCTGTCGCGAACAGCCGTATCGTCCAGCGCCGCCCAAATATAGGGCAAATATTCGTCCTTGCGTGCGATGATGCCGATATTGGCCTTATTGCCCTTATCGCCCGAACGCCCCCATGCAAGGCGCACCAAAGGCACCTCGACGGCATCGCTCAAATCCGGCGCGTCGAGTGTATCGGGACGCGCGATCATATCAGGTGAAAACACGTCCCTCTGCTTGTGCTCATGCACGGTTTTTGCACCGTCGACATCCAGCGACACCGACACACCGGCTTTCGGTATCAAAAACGAAAACAACCTTACAACCGGCGACGGCTTGGCGCGTGAACCGGCAAATATCGACAAGCCGGCGGGCGTTGCCAGCCCCAGACCACTTATTTCCTTCAAAAGCGCACCGGCACCGGCCATGTCAGGGTGCTTGGCGGCGATTTTGAGCACCACCTCGCGTCCATCCACCGACTGGCCTGCCGCCCCGAATTGGCTGTCATCGCCCAGGACTTCAACGCTGGTTTCTTCAAAATCTGCCATATTGTGCTGGCGCAACAGGCGGCGCGTTCGGGTAAAGGCGGCCTCGGCAAAAGCGCGCGCTTTGTCGGCAGCGTCCAGCCCTACAAAACTCATCATTGTACCGGCCCGAAACCCATCAAAATATGTCGCACTGACTTTATAGCTGTCTGTGGGTGGAAACCCTTTGGTATTGGTAATTTCAACAATGTCATCATCGAGCTGACGAATGGCCACATCTGAAAAATCGCAGGTGACATCGGGCAACATATAGGCCTGCGGGTCGCCGATTTCGTAAAGCATCTGCTCGCTTACTGTTCCGACATTCACAATACCACCCGAGCCTTGCGGCTTGGTGCAGGTGAAATCGCCATTTGGCCGTATTTCGGCAATCGGATAGCCAATATCGGCAATTGTATCTTTGACCAGATGCCAATCTGTGAAATTGCCGCCTGTGGCTTGCGGCCCGCATTCAATAATATGACCGGCCAGCGACCCGCCGGCCAGTTTGTCGTAATCTTCCGGTGTCCAGCCAAAGGCATGAATACACGCACCCAGTGTCACTGCGCTGTCTACACTGCGCCCGGTAATGACGATATCGGCACCAGCATCCAGCGCTTCAGCGACCGGAAAACCGCCCAGATAGGCATTAACGCTGGCAAGTTTTTCAACTTCCGGAAAAGCCTCTCCGGAAAACATGTCCGAATAGCCGACCGCGCCCAGTTCCGCACCCTGGGCCAGCAAATCATCGCCCAGCACAACAGCGACTTTCAAATCGAGCCCCTGCTCGGCTATCAGCGCGCGCGCTGCCGCCCCACAGGATTCCGGGTTCACGCCGCCGGCATTGGTCAGCACTTTGACGCCTTGGGCCGCAATATCTTGCAGGTTTGGCTTCAACACACCGGTGATGAAGTCCGTCGCATAGCCCATCTCGGGCATGTTGGCGAGCGCACGCGCCATAATCGACATGGTGATTTCGGCCAGAA
>CAJWBV010000107.1 GCA_913020275.1 uncultured Rhodobiaceae bacterium | reverse complement strand
TCTCTGGTGATGGAGGGATTGTCAGACTTTCTAGAAATTTTATCGATCTCGTCTATATAAACAATCCCGTGTCGCGCTGCCTCCGTATCGTAATTGCATTTTTGTAACAACTTTTGGACTATGTTTTCAACATCCTCTCCTACATAGCCTGCCTCTGTTAGTGTCGTTGCATCGGCTATAACGAAAGCGCGTAAAAAATTAATTGCGCTCAGGAGAGTTTATGTCCGATCAATCACCGTCCCGGCCGCTTTCGCCGCATATTCAGATTTATCGCTGGACGCTGACCATGATGCTGTCGATCCTGCATCGGGCGACCGGTGTTGCCCTTTATGCGGGGTCGGCATTATTGGCCTGGTGGCTCATGGCCACCGCCAGCGGGCCGGAGGCTTACGCGCTGGTGCGCGATATTTCTGGCTCTTGGATAGGGCGTTTGGTTTTGTTCGGATATAGCTGGGCGCTGTTTCACCATATGTTTGGCGGTGTGCGGCATTTTATCTGGGATACAGGGCGCGGCTTTGACCTTAAAGACGTAGAAATAATTGCACGGGCGACGGCGATTGCGCCCCTGTTTCTCACCGGTTTGGCATGGGTGCTTGGGTATATGTATCTTGGAGTTTGGTCATGAGCGAAATGCGCACGCCTCTGTCGCGTGTCCGTGGTCTGGGCTCGGCGAAAAAAGGCACTGAACATTTCTGGCTGCAGCGCGTCACCGCGCTCGCCAATATTCCATTGACGCTGTTTCTGGTCGGGGCTCTTGTTGTCCATGCGGGAGCCGACCATGCGACCATGGCAGCGTTTCTCGGCAATCCGGTTGTCGGTGTTGTCATGTTGTTGCTTATTTTGAGCACATGCTGGCATATGCGCCTCGGTCTGCAGGTTGTGATCGAGGATTATATTCATGGGGAAGCAACAAAGCTGGCGGCGCTGGTCGCCAATAATTTTTTCGCCCTGATAATCGGCGTGGCGTGTGCGCTTGCCGTTTTGAAGCTGGTGGTAAGCCAGTAAAACAGGTCGGCTAGGAGTGTATCATGAGTGCATATGAATTTACCGATCATCAGTTTGATGTTGTCGTTGTCGGGGCCGGCGGTTCCGGACTGCGCGCCGCATTGGGATGTGCCGAGCGCGGGTTGAAAACGGCATGTATTTCGAAAGTCTTCCCGACGCGCAGCCACACGGTTGCCGCGCAGGGGGGCATATCCGCCGCGCTTGGCAATATGGGTGATGATGACTGGCGCTGGCACATGTATGACACCGTTAAAGGCTCTGACTGGCTGGGCGACCAAGACGCCATTGAATATTTGTGCCGCAATGCGCCCGAAGCCGTTTACGAACTGGAGCATTTCGGCGTGCCGTTTTCGCGCACGGAGGAAGGCAAAATTTATCAGCGTCCCTTTGGCGGTATGACGACGAATTTCGGCGAGGGCATTGCCCAGCGCACCTGCGCGGCGGCCGACCGCACCGGCCACGCCATTTTGCACACGCTGTATGGTCAGTCTTTGCGCCACGATACTGAGTTTTTTATCGAATATTTCGCGCTTGATCTGATTATGGACGAAGACCGCTGCGTTGGCGTGACGGCCATGTGCATGCAGGACGGCACCATTCACCGTTTTCAGGCCAAGCAGGTTATTCTGGCAACCGGCGGTTACGGGCGCGCCTATTTCTCGGCAACCTCGGCGCACACCTGCACCGGCGACGGCTCGGCCATGGTTATCCGTGCCGGCCTGCCGCTTCAGGATATGGAGTTTGTGCAGTTTCACCCGACCGGCATTTACGGCGCCGGCTGCCTGATTACAGAAGGCTCGCGCGGCGAGGGGGGCATTTTGATCAATTCCGAGGGCGAGCGCTTTATGGAGCGTTACGCGCCATCGGCCAAAGACCTCGCCTCGCGCGATGTCGTGTCGCGCTCAATGACCATTGAGATTCGCGAAGGGCGCGGCGTGGGCCCCAATAACGACCATATTTATTTGCATCTCGACCATCTTGACCCGGATGTGCTGGCCGAACGCCTGCCGGGAATTTCGGAAAGTGCGCGCATTTTTGCTGGTGTGGACGTGACCAAAGAGCCGATCCCCGTGCTGCCGACTGTGCATTACAATATGGGTGGCATCCCGACCAATTATCACGGCGAAGTGCTGAACCCGAGCGAATCTGACGCCGAGCGCACCGTGCCGGGTCTGATGGCCATCGGTGAAGCGGCATGCGTGTCCGTCCACGGCGCCAACCGGCTGGGGTCGAACTCGCTCATTGACCTTGTGGTGTTCGGGCGGGCTTCGGCCATCCGCACATCGGATATTGTCACGCCCGGCGAGGGCCACGCGCCGCTGCCGGCAAATGCGGGCGACGATGCCGTGGCGCGTCTTGAGCGGTTCCGTACTGCCGATGGCAGCACGCCCACATCCGAACTGCGGCTGGAAATGCAAAAAGCCATGCAGGAAAACTGCGCGGTGTTCCGCACCGGCGAAGTGCTGGAAGAAGGCTGTGAACGGATGCAAAAAGTCGTTAATGCAATGGATGACATTGGCGTCGCCGACCGTTCCCTTATCTGGAATTCCGATCTGATCGAAACGCTGGAGTTTGACAATCTCATCGTGCAGGCCATCGCCACGGTCGAAGGGGCAAATGCCCGTAAAGAAAGCCGCGGCGGGCATGCGCGCGAGGATTTTCCGGAGCGTGATGACGAAGAGTGGATGAAGCATACGCTGGCTTATGTCGATGCCAAGGGTAAAGCCACCATTGGCTATCGCGGGGTGCACAATTACACCTTGACCAATGAAGTCAATTATATCGAGCCGAAAGCTCGCGTTTACTAGGGGATAGAGATGGTTGAGATCGCTCTGCCGGCCAATTCGCGCGTCAAAAAAGGCGTAACCCATACCGCTGAGGGCACGCTGAAAGCCCCGCGGACTTTGAAAGTCTATCGCTGGAACCCGGATGATGACGAAAATCCGCGCGTCGACAGCTATGTTTTTGATGCCGATGATTGCGGGCCCATGGTTTTGGACGCGCTGTTGAAGGTTAAAAACGAGCTTGATTCGACCCTGACCTTTCGCCGCTCGTGCCGTGAGGGAATATGCGGCTCCTGTGCCATGAATATCGACGGCCAAAATACGCTTGCCTGCACCAAGGGTCTCGAGGATGTGAAGGGCGATATCAGCATTTATCCACTGCCACACATGCCCGTCATCAAGGATTTGGTGCCGGATTTAACTGACCTCTACGCACAATATGCATCGATTGAGCCATGGCTCAAAACCGACACCCCGCAGCCGCAAAACGAATGGCGCCAGTCGCGCGAAGACCGCGAGCAGCTTGACGGGCTTTATGAGTGTATTTTATGCGCGTGCTGCTCAACGTCGTGTCCGAGTTATTGGTGGAATTCCGACAAATATCTTGGCCCGGCGGTTTTGCTCCAGGCTTATCGCTGGCTGGCCGACAGCCGCGACGAAAAGACCGGCGATCGACTGGACGATCTGGAAGACCCGTTCCGCGTTTACCGCTGCCATACCATTATGAATTGTGCCAAGGCCTGCCCGAAGGGATTGTCCCCAGCCAAGGCCATTTCTGAAATCAAGAAAATGATGGTAGAGCGCGAGGTCTGACCCGCGCAAATTTGCGTCACAAAACTGTTACGTGGCCGGCCTAATAAAAATTGATGGAAAATATTTTGTTTCTGTGCACCGGCAATAGTTGCCGTTCCGTGCTGGCCGAAGCCTATATGAATGCCGCCGGAGCCGGCCGGTGGCAGGCGTTTAGCGCCGGCTCGACGCCCACAGGCACGGTGCATCCAATGGCACTGGCGACGCTCAAAGAGCTGGGGCTGCCCCACACCGGTTATCGGTCGAAATCCTGGGACGAATTTGCAACGCCACAAGCGCCGGAAATGGATCAAATCGTGACGGTCTGCGACAATGCCGCCGGTGAGGCCTGTCCGGTCTGGCCGGGCCATCCGGCGGTCGCGCATTGGCCGTTTCCCGATCCGGCTAAATATCAGGGCAGCGAAGAGGCGGTGCGGGCGCATTTCCGCGAGGTTTTTGCGATGATCAAAAAACGTCTCGACGCATTTCTTGCGGCCGAGGGCAAATGATGATGCGTCAATTGTTGGCCGAAGCTCTGGGCACCCTGCTGCTGGTCTGCACCGTTGTCGGTTCCGGCATTATGGCGG
>CAJWBV010000106.1 GCA_913020275.1 uncultured Rhodobiaceae bacterium | reverse complement strand
GTTTTTTGCCTTTGAGCACATTGATTTCGAGATCATTGTCGCGGCTGTGCTCGCCAACAATCATGCCCTGATATACTGGCATTTGCGGGTTAATGAACATGACCCCGCGATCCTGCAGATTGAAAATAGCATAGGCGACCGCCGTGCCGGTTTCCGACGCGATTAGCGCGCCATTGCGCCGACCCGAAATATCACCGCAATAGGGGCCATAGCTGTGGAAAACGCGGTTCAAAACGCCCGTGCCGCGCGTGTCCGTCAAAAACCGGCTGGGATAGCCAATAAGGCCGCGCGATGGCGCATGAAAAACAAGCCGCGTTTTGCCTGCGCCTGCGGCGCGCATGTCTTGCATCACGGCTTTGCGTTTATTGAGGGCGTCAACCACGGTACTCGAATATTCCTCATCAACATCAATGGTCACTTCTTCAATGGGCTCCAGACGCGCGCCGTTTTCCGTGCGGATCAGCACGCGCGGGCGCGAAACGGTCATTTCAAAGCCTTCGCGCCGCATGGTTTCGACGAGCACGCCGAGTTGCAATTCGCCGCGTCCGCCAATTTCAAACGCGTCTTTATTGGCGCTTTCATCGAAGGTGATGGCGACATTTGTTTCGGCTTCTGCCAACAGGCGTTCGCGGATGACGGTCGAGGTTACCTTTTTGCCTTCCTTGCCGGCAAACGGGCTGTCATTGACGGTAATGGTGACCGACATTGTCGGCGGGTCGACCGGTGAGGATGCAAGCGCTGTGTCCACTTCCGGGTCGCAGATTGTGTCGGCAACAGATGCTTTGGTAAGTCCGGCAATGCAAATCAGATCGCCCGCATGCACGGCATCAACGGCGACACGCTCCGTGCCCTCAAAACGCAGGAGCTTGGTAAGCCGCCCGGTTTCGACCTGTTCGCCCGCCAGATTGATTGCCTTGACTGGCGCATTGACTTTCGCCGTACCTTGGATAACGCGCCCTGTCAGGCAGCGGCCAATATAGGGGTCGCTGTCGAGCAGGGTGGCCAGCATGGCAAACGGTTTGTCGGGGGCGACCTCAGGTGGAGGCACGTGCGCTAATACTGTATCTAACAAAGGATCTAAGTTTTCGCGGGGTTGGTCCAGTTCGCGCACGCACCAGCCATCGCGTCCGGCGGCGTAGAGTATCGGAAAATCAAGTTGTTCGTCGCTGGCATCGAGCGAGACGAACAGGTCAAACACTTCATCGACAACCGCATCAGGGCGTCCATCGGGACGGTCAACCTTGTTGATTACTACGATCGGCCGCAAACCCTGTTTCAGAGCTTTGCCGAGCACAAACTTGGTTTGCGGCATCGGGCCTTCTGCCGCATCGGTCAGCAAAATGACCCCATCGGCCATGTCCAATACGCGCTCGACCTCACCGCCGAAATCGGCATGCCCCGGCGTGTCGATAATATTGATGCGCGTATCGTTCCACATTACCGAAGTTGGCTTGGCAAGAATTGTAATGCCGCGTTCTTTTTCCAAATCGCCTGAGTCCATCAGCCGTTCTTCGACATGCTGATTGTCGCGGAACAGGCCGGTTTGCTTCATGATCGCGTCGATAAGTGTTGTTTTGCCATGGTCAACATGGGCGATGATGGCGATATTTCGCAGCATAAGTGTCTCTTTATCGGAAGGAAAGAATCGCAAGTTATATAGGCTTCTATAGCCATCCGGCGACCGTGCAAAGCGATAATTCCCAGCCGGTGATTGGCGATACGTTTTTCCTGCCTCTTGCCGAAAATATTGCGGATGGTATTATTTACTAAATATTTATGCGAGGGAGTATCATGCACGCGATTTACAGCCACATGGCTCCGTTTTTGGCGGCGGATGACGCGACGGCCATGCTGCGGATTGCCGAGAGCCTCGATAGTTTCGGTACTTATGCCGATGAAGCTTCAAATGACGGACTGGGCGAGAAACTGCCTCAACGTTTCGACGCCGCGTTTAACTATATTGCCCACGGTATTGAAGGCGCAGGTAATTCTGACGATAGGCGCACGGCGTCGCACCGGACAAATTACTTCCGCGAAACCTATGCCTATGGCGAGGAAGTGCGCGCTCCAGGCATTGAGCCATTCATGCAACAGCGCGACCTGCAGGATTTGGCGCGCAAGGTTTCCGGGCGCAGCGAAATTGTGCCCGCAATCGTCTATGCCAATTTGTTAATCCCGGGCCAGGAACTTGCCGTGCATACCGACGTGCCGGAATTTCGCGGTGCCAACCGCAAAGTGCTGCCGCAATGGTTGCTGGTAGTGATGCTTCATTCGGGGCTTTTTGATGCATGGCGTATTCCAATTGCAACTTGCGTTTCATGGTTCGGCTCTGCGGCGGGGGGCGCATTCACATTCTATCCCAAAGGGCCCAACGGCCAGCGCGAGGCGATTCCGGCAGCGCATAATTCGGCCATTATTATTGATACCGATCAGGTGTTTCACGGCGTTGAGCGTGTGAGGCAGGAACTGCCAGACCTGCCGCCGATTGAAAAATCCGCGCGCCTGCATTTTCTGGGTGACAATGCGTGGCAATTGCGTGATGGCGATCGCGTGCTGGGTGATTATGACTGGTCTGAAATTCGCTATTCGATTTCGTGGAAAGCCTATTGTTTCGAAGATGCCGCCGAGCGGGATTTATGGGCCTCGGGAACAGATGATTTGTCGGTTGATTTCATCGTCAACAGGCTTGAAGAGGAGCTGCGCAACCAGGATGCACTCACTGGCGAACGTCCCGAACCAACAGCTTTTGCCCGCTTGCTGGTAAACCATTTTGTTCGCTTTCCTGCCGCCGATATAGCGGCGGCATAAATCAGGAAGAAAAATGTCTATACAAAACCAAGAAATCGGGTTTGACCCGGATGCCTTACGATTGAAATACAAAGCCGAGCGCGACAAGCGTGTACGCGCTGACGGCAATGACCAGTATCAGGAGGTCGTGGGCGATTTCGCCTATTTTGTCGACGATCCATATATTGATGCGACGCTTCAACGCGGACCGGTTGAAGATGAGATTGAAGTGGCGATTATCGGGGGTGGTTTTGGCGGCATGCTGGCTGCGGCGCGCCTGCGCGAGGCCGGCATTGATGATTTCCGGGTTATCGAAAAGGGCGGCGACTTTGGCGGCACGTGGTATTGGAACCGGTATCCTGGCGCTTCGTGCGACATCGAGTCGTACGTCTATTTCCCCTTGCTGGAAAAAACCCAGTTTGCCCCGCAGCAGAAATATACCAATGCGGCGGAAACACTTAATTATTGTCGTGTGATAGCCGAAAAATATGATTTGCATGCCAATGCGCTGATGCAGACAAAAGTAACCTGTACCGAATGGGATGAAGACAGCCGGCGTTGGTTGGTCAAGACCGACCGTGGTGATGCGATTAAAGCGCGCTTCGTTGTTCATTCGAACGGGCCGCTAAATAGGCCGAAACTGCCGGCAATTTCCGGGATTACTAGTTTCAAAGGCCATACATTTCATACCAGCCGCTGGGATTATGGTTATACGGGCGGCAATTCCGATGGCGGTTTGGATAAACTCAAGAATAAACGCGTTGCAGTTATCGGAACGGGTGCCACGGCCGTGCAATGCGTGCCGCATTTGGGAGCCTCGGCGGCGGAGCTTTATGTATTCCAGCGCACGCCGTCTTCTATTGACGTGCGCAACAACCAGCCGACCGACCCGGACTGGCTGGCGTCGCAAAAACCCGGCTGGCACGAAGCCCGCCGCCGCAATTTCGAGTCGCTGCTGGCCGGTGTGCCGGTCAAGCAGGATCTGGTCAATGACGGGTGGACGGAAGCCTTCAGGCTGTTGTTCGGAACGGTGCGCGACAAGGCACCTTCCAAGCTCAGACTTGCTTATTGGGCATTGCTGGCCTTGGGATCACGCGATTTTTACCGCAAGGGCGCGAAAAAATATCTGACCGAAAAAGCCATGCGGCATATGCATTTTGAAGAAGAAATGGAGCTGGCTGATTTTCACAAAATGGAATCGATCCGTGCCAGGGTCGACCAGCTGGTTGAGGATGGTGATACGGCTGAAGCGCTCAAGCCCTATTATCGCCAGTTCTGCAAACGCCCGTGTTTTCACGATGAGTATTTGCAGACGTTCAACCGCCCCAATGTCACGCTTGTCGATACAGACGGGCGCGGCGTCAATGAAATCAACGCCAAGGGCATTGTGCTGGACGGTAAAACATACG
>CAJWBV010000105.1 GCA_913020275.1 uncultured Rhodobiaceae bacterium | reverse complement strand
GCAAGATTAACAGCCGCACGGTGCACGGGCTGCGCATCTCCCGCCACGCAGCCCGGCGAACATTTAGCCTTGAGCCAAATGGTGTAAATCGCTTGCCCGCCCCTTGCTACCTTCTGCAAATTTGCCGCTGTTTTATCGGATTTAAGCCCGTCGGCAACTTGCCGCGCAATGAGCCGAACGCGCATGCCGGTGAGCATTTTATAGGCCGGCATATGCGGCAAAAAGCCAGATAACAGCTTATCGGCTGTGCGCCATTTTCCTTGCGTCGCCGCGTGGCGGGCCAGCAAAACCCGCGCGCGCAATGCGATGATGTGATCAAGCGTGAGAGCCTGATCCGGCCCTATTTCGGGCACTTTCTGATGGCGCTGCGCAAGCTCCAAAAGTTCGCCATCCGGATCAGTGTCGGCAGATAGGCGGGCAAGCGCGATGAATTTATCAACCTGTTCGCGCTGCTCGCGGGCACCATACCCTGCGCGTGCCGCACGCAAGAACTGCAGAGCGCGCTCGCCATCGTTTAAGTACACCAAACTAACGCCAAGCTGGTAGTCCACGCTGCGCTTTAATTTGGCAGGTAGCAGACTGTAATAAGGTTTCACAACCCGCCAACTTTCGCGCACGATGGAAAACTGCCTGCGCATAAAGCCCACATCCATTGCGTGTATGGCATTGACTGGCGGGTAATCGGCGGCGGCCAGCAGCTTTTTATCGCGCGCCAGAAATTCAAGCGCCGCCGCAATCATGGCCGGAGATCCGTCAAAGGCCGGAGCCAGCAGAGCGGCGATTTCTGCCGCCGCTTTTCCATCGCTCAAAGCCTGGTCCGCTACGTTCAAAATTTCTCGGTTTATTGTGCCCTGTTCTGGCGAAAGATCCCACTCGGACGCCTGGCCAACACCAGCAGATAAAATGGGTGGTATGTAGCCTGGTGCACTTATTTCGGAATAAAATAAATCCGCTGCTTCTTCGAGTGAATTCTGCCCGCCTTTGGCAAGTGAAGCTTTCAATTGCTCTAGTGTCGCGATGGCCGCAGGCAAATCACCTCCCTCAATCTGTGCTGTTGCCAAGCCGTACATGGCGCGCTGGACAATCACCGGATGACTGAACTCCAGCGTCAATGCGCGCATGTCCTCGGTTGCGCCAAGAATTGCCTTGCGCCGCGCCTCAGCACTAATTTCGCGGGTCGCGCGGGACAGCTCCGCCCAAGCAAGTGCATAAGCCCCAGCCACGCGTAAGCTTTCCAAATCTTGCCAAAGGTCAGACGACAAAAGATCCTCAAAATTTAATTCATTGCCACGCACGCGAGCTTCTGCCTTGGCGCGCACCCTATCGATATGATCGCGCAAAGCCATTGCGCCGTTTCTGATCTCAGCCATTTCAAGCGGCCCCAGAGGAGCATCATAACAAGCCTCGATATCGCCAGCGAAATCGTCCATGGCCTTGAGAATGGGTTGGGCTTGAGCGTCTAGAGAGGCCAGAATTTTTTCTGATGACACGAACAGGGCTTTGGGCGGTAATCGACACGCCTCGGCGGGCGCAAAGACCATTAAGCAAAAAATTGAGAGGGCATGAAGTAGGCGGCGCATGATCTACTCCAAACTAGCTAGAAATGGCGCCAACTCGTCATGGAACCGGTCATCAAAAATTAGCAGAGCTAACGTTTTCATTAATTGGCGCTCGCCGGCCAAGGTCAACGCCAGCCCCCCGCCTGACTTGGCTAATGCGCGGAACGCCGGCAGCACATCCTGCCGCTGCGAGCTGGGGGATCTCAAGCTGAGCCAACCGATCGACTCAGTCCGGCCAAGGTATTTACGATTGGCCTCCACCCGCGAGTCGACGATTGACAGCCGAGCCCCACGGCGCTTCATGCGATCGGCAATGGTCAAGGCTTCATCAACCTCATATTTATGAGGCGGAGCGTCGCCCACAACAATCAACACCCGCTGGGCACCTGAACGCCAGGCTATCGCCTTTTCTGCTTTGCGGAGCGCCTCGGTAACAGCTTCGGGAACGTCGCCACCTCCATTGGCATCCAACACGCTCATAAAAGTTCGCGCCTTGAGCACATCAAAGCTTGGCTGAGATATTTTTGTCACAAAATCCGGATCCTGATAATCGCGATAGGCGATCACACCAAAGCGAGCAAGCGGCACGAGATTGCGAACATATTGAGACAAAGCTTCAATTCGTTCGCGCACCCGATCATGGACCCAGGCCATAGAGCCTGTTGCATCAATCACGAACACGACATCAATGCCTGTTTGCCGCAAATGCTGAATGTAATCAGCAAAGGTTTGAGGCGCGCCCGATATCAGCCCCCCGCCGCGCGCAGCACGCTGGGTTGCAGCCTTGGAAGGCACCGGCATGGCGGGCGCAATGGCGGCCGTGCTGGCAGCCTCCATAATGACTTGGTTGAAATCTGCTTCCAAGGGCACTTCGAGTATTTCCGAAAAATCCATCTCGGCCTCGGCTTCGCGCTCGATGGCGACCGGCTCGGGCAGTTCCAGATCGACACCTTGCTGATCATCGGCAGCGGCCGAGATAATCAAGCTCTCGGCCGCATTGTCTCCTCCACGCTCTCCACCAAACAGCAGAACTAGAACCGTGCCGACGCCGATCACATGAACGACTAGTGAAATTGCAAAAAACGTAATCCACCAGCGGCGCGGCAGATTTTTAAGACGAGTCAGCCAGTTAGGTCGCGGCGCGGGACTAGTTGCCATTTGCCTGCTCCGCGGCAAATTCGGTTTTGATGCGGATTTCACCCACACCCGCTTTCGCCATGGCTTGACGGAAATCCATCAGGGCGGCGGCGTGCGCGCGCCGGTCGGCAATCAACTCAACCGCCAGCCCTTGTTCGGCCACACCCGTTTTCGCCACGTGCGCGGCGATTTCAGCCAGTGATTTCGGCGCATCACCCGTCAGATAAAATTTATCGTCAGCCCCAAGGCGCACAGAAAGTGGCGCGGCGACATAAGCGGTTTCCTGACGGCTGATCGCAACCTCAATCTCGCCGGGATGGTCGGTGGTCGGACGACCGGCGATCAGCACAAACAGAATGAGCAAAAAAACCACATTGATCAGCGGCAGAAGATCAATGCTCTTGAATTTGCGTTGGGGTCTGTTGATTTTCATGCCGTCCTCAAAAATCCGCCAGATCAATGTCAAACACATCGCGCTCCAGCGTCACCGCGCGCGCGCCTGCAGCCGCCAAATCATCCATCACGCCGACCACTTGTTGCACCTCGGCGGCCGCGGCAGGCATGACGACAAAAAGCTGTTCGGCGTCGGTTTCAATGAGACCGGCGGCGCGTTCTCGCATTTGTGCGCGTGTTACGCCTGCGCCGTTCCATTGCACCTGACCCGTTTCGGCCAATGAGATGATGGCCGGCTGGCTCATTCCTTCAGTGCCCCCTGTACCTCGAGGCGGCGCAAGCTGGCTTTGGGAAAAGCGCACAAAATCCGAGCCCAGCAGAAAAAACAGCAACAGAAGAAAAATCATATCGATGAGCGGTGTGAGCCCGACAGCTTCCAGCTTGCGTTTTGGCCGGTCTATCCGCATGGGGCTACCCTTTAGCAGAGGCGTTGGTCGCGCCGCGCACCATGATTTCGGTGAGCGCATCTTCAAGCAGGTCGCGCGTATTGTCGACGGCATTGTTGAAAACGGCGGCGAGAATGGAGAATGGCAGGGCGACAGCCAAGCCAAAGGCGGTTGTCAGCAGCGCTTCCCAGATGCCGGCGGCCAAAAGTGCGGTATCGGCACCACCAACGCCCTGACCGACGCCCTGAAAGGCGACAATCATGCCAAGCACCGTGCCCAGCAGCCCGAACAGAGGAGCCGATGCCGCAATAAGCTCAAGCACCCAGATATTCGAACCCAAATGCCGCAAAAGATATTGCGCGCGGCGCGATGCCTCTTCGCGGAGCAATTCCCCGGCTTCGCCTTTTGCGCCACCGCGATGGGTTTGGGCAATCGCATAGGCAAGGAGCGGTGCGGCGGGATGGGCGATATCTTCCAGCTCGCCTGCCAGCCCGCGCTCATCGCCGTTTCGATAGCGCATCATTGCGGCTTCAACATGTTTGGGGCGCCAGATTTCCATGCGCAAAAACTGCGCAAATTTCACCGCCGCGATGGGCAGGCCAATGGCGGACAACATTGCGATAATCCATGTGACAACGCCGCCCTTGTCGAATAGCAGCGACCAGAACCCGCCCTCATCATCGGCTTGGGCCGCGCTTTCCGATGCGGCCCCCTCCGTAACTGCCAGTGCAGCCTCCGGCGAA
>CAJWBV010000104.1 GCA_913020275.1 uncultured Rhodobiaceae bacterium | reverse complement strand
CAATGGTTTCACGGATTTGGATCACTTCGGCATCGGTTAGTTCATTGACCCGACACTCCATCGGAATGCCGACTTTCTTGCAAATCTCGTGCGCCTTGGTATCGCCAATGCCGTGAATATAGGTCAGGGCGATTACGACGCGCTTGGCGGTCGGAATATTTACACCAGCTATACGAGCCACTCGTTTCTCCTTCGTACCGGCCTACCGGTCACTGTTTGCGGGGCCTGCGCCACGAGCGAAAAACGCCTGAAAACAAACGTTTTTCGTCGAAATTTCGGTTCTCCTACAGAAGCGCGGATTATAGAAATTCACGCCCTTTAGTCAACCGGAAACGCGTTGTCCCTCCTGTTAAATTGCATCCAAAGCAGAACGTATCTGCTGGGTTACTTCGTCAATTTCCTGCATACCGTCCAGCGTCCGCAAAATGCCCTTTTCGGCATAAAAATCGGCGACCGGTGCCGTTTGCTCCTCATAGACGCGCAACCGGTGTTGCAACGCCTCTTCCGTATCGTCATCGCGCGGGCCACCGGCTGTTTCCTGCGCCCTTTTCAATATACGGGCGATAAGAATTTCCGGATCGACCGCCAATTCGATAACCGCGTCAAGGTCGATGCTCTTTCCCACCAAAACACCGTCCAGCGCACGCGCCTGCGATACATTTCGCGGGAAACCGTCCAAAATAAAGCCATTGGCGCAATCGGCGGCCTGAATGCGCTCGGAAATAATGCTCACAACCACTTCGTCCGGCACTAAATCGCCGCGGGCCATAATGTCTTTGGCCTGCTTGCCTATATCCGTGCCTGCGGCAACGGCGGCGCGCAACATGTCACCGGTTGATAATTGGGGAATTTCATAGGCCGCTTCAATGCGGGCAGCCTGTGTGCCCTTGCCTGCACCGGGGGGACCGAGGAAAATCAGTTTCACCGCTTGTTCCCCCGCAATTTCGACTTTTTGATAAGCCCTTCATATTGATGCGCGAACAAGTGTCCCTGAACCTGGCCCACCGTATCCATTGTCACATTAACAACGATTAACAGCGAGGTGCCGCCAAAGTAAAACGGCACATTATAGGCATTAATCAGAAATTCCGGCAGCAGACAGACCAGTGTGAGATAGAGAGCCCCGACAACGGTAAGACGGGTCAGCACGCGGTCGATATATTCAGCCGTTCGCGGGCCCGGCCGAATGCCCGGAATAAAGCCGCCATAACGCTTCAGATTGTCCGCCGTATCCTGCGGATTGAAAACAATCGATGTGTAGAAAAAGCAGAAGAAAATAATACCTGCCGCATACATCGCCATATAAAGCGGCTGGCCGCGCCCAAGCATGGCTGTCACCGTGCCCAGCGAGCCGGTGCCGTCAGTGCCGGAGAAATTTGCCACCGTAATGGGCAACAGCAAGAGCGACGAAGCAAAAATCGGCGGAATAACACCGGCCGTGTTCAATTTCAGTGGCAGGTGCGAATTATCGCCCGACATCATTCTGTTGCCCATCTGACGCTTGGGATATTGCACCAACAGGCGTCGCTGGGCGCGCTCGACAAAAACGATAAACGCGATAACGGCGACAACCATAATCATCAGCGCCAAAATGATGAATGTTGACAGCGCCCCTTGGCGTCCCAATTCCAGCGTTCCGGCCAATGCGCCGGGCAACTCGGCGACAATACCGGCAAAAATAATCAGCGATATGCCATTGCCGACACCGCGCGCGGTAACCTGCTCGCCAAGCCACATCAAAAACACCGTGCCACCAACAAGCGTAATCACGGCGCTGGCGCGGAAAAAGGCGCCCGGATCCACCACCACGCCTTCTGCACCTTCCAGCCCTACAGCAATACCGTAGCCCTGCACGGTTGCCAGCAGGACAGTTCCGTAGCGTGTGTATTGGTTGATCTGCTTGCGTCCCGTTTCGCCCTCTTTTTTAAGCTGTTGGAGATGCGGTACGGTTGAACTGAGCAACTGAATAACGATGGACGCCGTAATATACGGCATGATGTTCAGCGCAAAAATCGCCATGCGCCCAACGGCTCCACCGGCAAACATGTTGAACATGCCGACAATGCCCGATTGTTGCTGGCTGAAAACGGCCTGCAAAGCCTGCGGGTCGATGCCCGGCAGGGGAATATAGGTACCAAGGCGGTATACAAGCAACGCACCCAGCGTGAACCAGATGCGTTTTTTCAACTCATCTGCTGTCCGGAAAGCGGACAGGCTCATATTTGCGGCGAGCTGTTCTGCGGCTGATGCCATGGCGAATACTCTTAATTAGCGGCTAACCGTCGTCGCCGGTCGGTTCATCCGACGCAACTTCGGGTTTTAAAGGGGCCGTGATGGTGACTTTGCCACCCAGTTTTTCGACGGCTTCAAGCGCGGCTTTCGACATGCCGGCAACGTCAAAATCGAGCTTTTCTTTCAATTCACCCTTGGCGAGCACCCGCACGCCGTCAAGCTCACGACGGATAATGCCTGCTGCCACCAGTGTTGTGGCATTCACCGTGCTGCCCTTTTCCAACTTACCGGCCTCAATAGCCAGTTGCAGACGGCCAAGATTGACGGCGTTAAGCTTTTTGCGGTTGGGTTTGTTAAAACCACGCTTTGGCAAACGCATATGGATCGGCATTTGCCCGCCTTCAAAGCCCTTAATGGCAACGCCCGAACGCGAGGTCTGGCCTTTTACGCCACGACCGGCGGTCTTGCCCTTGCCGGAAGATGTGCCACGCCCAACACGCATGCGCTTTTTGCGGGCACCTTCATTATCTACCAACTCGTTCAGTCTCATTGTTTCATGTCTCCTGCGTGCCCAGCGGGGCGCGCTTTTTAGCTTTCAATCACCCGCACGAGATGGGCAACTTTATCAATCATGCCGCGCACGGCCGGTGTGTCTTCCAGCGTGCGTACGCGACCCCGCTGGTTCAACCCCAAGCCAACCAGCGTTGCACGCTGGTCTTTCGGGCGACCGATAGGACTGCCTGTTTGTTCGACGGTAATTGTTTTTGCCTTCGCCATAACGCCCTCCTAGTTCGCCGCTTCTGCGGTTTCCGCATCATCACGCGCTTCGTCACGGCGGCGAGACACCAGCTCGCTCACTTTTTTGCCGCGACGCGCGGCAACCAGACGCGGGCTGCCTTGCTTCAGCAAGGCATCGAACGTGGCATGGATCATGTTATAGGGGTTGGAGGAGCCAATTGACTTGGCGACAACATCCTGCATGCCCAGAACTTCAAACACCGCACGCATCGGGCCACCGGCAATGATGCCAGTACCGGGAGGTGCTGCGCGCAACTGCACTTTTCCGGCGCCGTGGCGTCCGGCAATATCGTGGTGCAGTGTGCGTCCCTCACGCAAGGGCACACGGATCATGTGGCGCTTGGCGCTTTCGGTTGCTTTGCGGATAGCTTCGGGCACTTCACGGGCTTTACCATGGCCAAAGCCGACGCGCCCACGCTGGTCGCCAATAACGACAAGCGCGGCAAAACCGAACCGACGGCCACCCTTAACCACTTTCGCCACGCGGTTAATGTGCACCAGACGGTCGACAAATTCGCTTTCACGTTCCTCGCGGTTTTCGTTCTTTGCCAATTTACTCTCCTCAGAATTTCAGGCCGGCTTCGCGCGCCGCCTCGGCCAGAGCTTTCACCCGACCGTGATAAATGTAACCCCCGCGATCAAAGATCACGTTTTCGACACCGGCTTTGATGGCACGCTCGGCAATCTGCTTGCCGACCAAGCCGGCCGCCTCAATATTGCCGCCCTTTTCGCCGCTATAGTCCTTGTCTTTGGTTGAGGCCGCCGCCAGAGTGCGTCCTGCCGTATCGTCGATAACTTGCGCGTAAATATGCTTTGACGACCGGTAAACCGAAAGCCGGGGGCGTCCGTTCGCCACTTTTTTAAGCTGGCGGCGAACACGCAATTTGCGGCGCTCATCTGTCGAAAGTTTCGTACCCATGACCAATCCCTACTTCTTCTTGCCTTCTTTGCGGAAGACGTATTCACCTTCATAGCGTACGCCTTTGCCTTTATAAGGCTCCGGCGGACGATAGGCGCGAATCTCGGAGGCGACCTGCCCCACTTTTTGCTTGTCAGTGCCGGATATCACAATCTCGGTCTGCGACGGGCATTCCACCTTGATACCTTCGGGAACCGGAAAATCAATATCATGGCTGAAGCCTAACGCCAGCTTGAGCGTCTGGCCCTGCACCTGCGCGCGATAACCGACGCCCTGAAGCTCCAGCTTGCGGTCAAAACCCGACGACACGCCGACGACAATATTTTCGACCAGCGAGCGGCTGAGCCCCCAAAGGCTGCGCGACTTCATCGACTTGTCGACCGGCGAAATAATAATGCCAGCATCGTCTCTCTCGACGCTCACCTTGTCAGAAAGGGTCACCGAA
>CAJWBV010000103.1 GCA_913020275.1 uncultured Rhodobiaceae bacterium | reverse complement strand
GTCGGCGGCATTGGCGGCAAAATATTCCTGCGCGCGAGTGGCACGTTCAGCGCGTACTCGGTCAAGCCTCTCGCGATCGCGCAACAAAGTTTGATCATCAGGCGGCAAAAGCGCGACCAGCTGGTCGACCAAAGCATAGTTTTCATTGGTTTCATTGAGCCGGTAAAACACCCAGCTTCCTTCGGGAAACCGCACGACCAGCCCGGCATCGGCCAGCAGTTTGAGATGCCGCGAAATGCGTGGCTGGCTCTGCAAAAGGGCTTGGGTCATTTCGGACACAGTCATTTCGCCCGTCGACAGGATCGACAGAATTCGGAGCCGCGTCGGTTCACCGGCAGCGCGCAGAAGAGCTAACAAATCATCCATAGGCTTTCCCTTGCCAATGAATACATAAATATATCTTTATATGTCAAGAAAGATTACAATTTTGGCGTGGCATTTTTCGGTTTTTTTTTACTGCCAAACCGCCTAATTTCAGGGCAATGACACGGGTTACGAAT
Source organism: uncultured Rhodobiaceae bacterium (assembly GCA_913020275.1). Classification (GTDB taxonomy): domain Bacteria; phylum Pseudomonadota; class Alphaproteobacteria; order RS24; family RS24; genus UBA7378. The sequence goes on along the minus strand of CAJWBV010000103.1, from coordinate 3,901 downwards.
CGCGTGATCTTGGTTTCTTAATAGCAAATGTGAAGTAGTTTCCATGGTTAGAATCCAATTTATTCCTTTCCTGCTGGCTTTTTCGCTGGCGGCATGTGCCGGCAATCAGGCGGCGTCACCGACTTATGCCGACGACAATGACCCATATGAGGGATTCAATCGGAAAATGTTTGCAGTAAATATGTCACTCGACAGACATATCCTGAAGCCAGTGGCAAAAGGTTATCTGACCGTGCCGCAACCGGTGCGCGCCTCGGTGCGGAATTTCCGCAACAATCTCATCTCGCCGGTCACGCTTTCAAACGACACAATGCAAGGTTCGTGGTCGCGGGCCGGTGTTTCCGCGTCGCGTTTGCTGATTAACACAACCGTCGGTGTGTTGGGGCTTTTCGATCCCGCCACGGCGATGGGTTTGCCGCGTCATACGGAAGATTTCGGGCAGACGCTGGCTGTCTATGGTGTGCCCGAAGGGGCGTATATGTATGTGCCGCTGCTGGGCCCGGGCCCGCCGCGCGACATGGTGGGGTTGATTGTTGACACAGGCCTCAACCCGATCACCCATATGGGTGATAATGAATTGGAGGGGGCCGCCTTGTCATTTGCTGTTGGCGGGGTAGACGCGCGCGCCAATAATCTGGGCGTGATAGACGAGATTGAACGAAGCTCGGTTGATTTTTATGCCAGCGTGCGAAGCCTTTATCGGCAAAACCGCGAGAGCGAAATCCGCAACGGCGAAACCGATTTGAACGAACTGCCGGATTTGGACGAACTTGATAATTACTAAACGGGGTTTTCGGCATGCGTCTTCTTGCATTTGCGCTCATTCTACCTTTGGCCGTCGGCTTGGCGCCACCCGCATGGGCTGATGACACGCAGGCGGATGAGAAACGGGCCAAAACATTCGTCACCGAACTGGCCGATGAAGCCATCACCATTCTCAAAACGCAAACCACCCGCGAGGGCCGAGAAGCGGGTTTTCGCAAAATTCTGGACGAGCGCGCCAATATGCGCCGCATTGCGCGTTTCACGCTGGGCCCGTTTGCACGCAAAATTTCAGATGAGGATTTTGCCACCTACCAGCAATTGCTGAACGAACTGATTATCAAAGTTTATGCCAACCGCCTCGGCGAGTACGGCAATGAACAATTGGTTGTGGGGCGCAGCCAGAGCAAAAAGAAGAATTTTATCGTCAACAGCCAAATCGAGTTTGACAATGGGCGCCAGCCCATCGCCGTCGACTGGTGGCTCTACCGCGAAAAAGACGGCAGCTTCTCGCTGTTTGACGTGCGCGTAATCGGCGTGTGGATGGCGCAAGAACAACGCGACAGCTTTGCGTCTGTGCTGAAAAACAATCGCGGCGACATCTCTGCCCTGCTCGGCCATATCCGCAAGCAAATCAAGGCCGGCGGCGGCGCAGAACCTACCGGTTAAACTGCTTGTATTTTATGCGCTTGGGAATTTCGGCATCGGCGCCCAACCGGCGTTTGCGGTCTTCTTCATAATCGGCGTAATTGCCCTCAAACCACTCGACATGGCTGTCGCCTTCAAAGGCGAGAATATGCGTGGCGATGCGGTCAAGAAACCAGCGGTCGTGGCTGATAATGACCGCACAACCGGCAAAGTTTTCCAAGCCCTCTTCCAGGGCGCGCAAGGTCTCGACATCCAGATCATTGGTTGGCTCATCGAGCAATAACAAATTGGCACCGGATTTCAGCATTTTCGCGAGATGCACGCGGTTGCGCTCACCCCCCGACAGGAGCCCCACTTTTTTCTGCTGGTCGCCGCCACGGAAATTGAAAGCCCCGACATAGGCGCGCGAATTCATTTCCCGCTTGCCAAGCTCCAGAATATCCAGCCCGCCGGAAATTTCCTCCCACACGGTCTTGTCGTCCTGCAGATTGTCGCGGCTTTGGTCGACATAGCCCATCGCGACCGTATCCCCGACCCGCAAATCGCCTGTGTCGGGCGTTTCGGAGCCGGTCAGCATCTTAAACAGCGTCGTCTTGCCAGCACCATTTGGGCCGATAACCCCGACAATGCCACCCGGCGGCAGGCGGAAAGACAGATTGTCAATAAGCAGGCGGTCGCCAAAACCTTTGCAGAGATTTTCCGCCTCCAGCACAATGCCGCCCAGTCGCGGACCCGACGGAATGGTGATTTGCGCGCGCCCGACATCTTCACGGTCTTGGCTGGCCAACAGGTCTTCGTAAGCCGTAACACGGGCCTTGCTTTTGGCTTGGCGCGCCTTGGGAGACTGACGTATCCATTCCAGTTCGCGCGCCAAGGTGCGTTGTTTGGCTTCGTCTTCGCGCGCTTCCTGGGCAAGGCGTTTTTGCTTCTGCTCCAGCCAGTCCGAATAATTGCCTTCGTAAGGAATGCCCTGCCCGCGATCAAGCTCCAAAATCCAGCCGGTAATCTGGTCGAGGAAATAGCGGTCATGGGTTACCAGCACCACCGTGCCGGCATAATCGGCCAGATGATGCTGCAACCACGCTACTGTTTCGGCATCAAGGTGGTTGGTCGGCTCGTCGAGCAAAAGAAGGTCGGGCTTTTCAAGCAGTAACTTACACAAGGCCACGCGGCGCTTTTCGCCGCCGGAGAGATTTTCGACAGAGGCATCGCTTGGCGGGCAACGCAGCGCATCCATGGCCTGTTCGACCTGACTTTCGAGATCCCATAAGTTTTGCGCGTCAATTTGATCCTGAAGCGCGGCCATTTCATCGGCCGTTTCATCAGAATAATTCATCGCCAATTCATTATAACGTTCGACGAGGGCCTTTTGTTCGCCGACGCCTTCCATCACATTACCCAACACATCCTTAGTCGAATCGAGATGGGGTTCTTGCTCCAGATAACCGACCCGCGCGCCCTCGGCGGCCCATGCCTCACCCTGCACTTCCTTGTCGAGCCCAGCCATAATTTTAAGCAGCGTTGACTTACCGGCACCATTGACCCCGACAATGCCGATTTTCACACCGGGCAGAAATGACAAGCGGATATCTTTCAAGACCTGTTTGCCGCCCGGATAAGTCTTGGACAATCTGTCCATAACATAAACATATTGATACGCTGTCATCGGTTTTCCTTTTCCGTTAGCCCGCCTGTGTGGTGCGCCCGGCCGCGCTCTTTTTCCCGTTCTGTTTTGCCATGTCGAGACCCGCTCTGGCAACCAGCGTATCAGCCTTCAGCCGCTGCACAAAAGCGGCCCGCACACCGCGCCATTTGAATCGCATGGAGTTGACGACAATCTCGTGATCAAGCTCCTTTAACATGTCGATAATCGGCGCAAGCTCAATCAGGGCTTGCGGTGAACGCTCGAAAGCCTGTTCGGGCTGCGCCCGCGCCGACCAGTCCACCAGCTTGATGCGTGCTGCAAAATCATGTGCATAGGCCTCCAATTCGCCTTCCGGCAAGTCGGCTTCGGCAAGCTCGTCAACGGCGTGGGCCATAATGCGTAGGCCAAGCGCTTGCATCGCCGCAGGCGAAAGCCCAGTGCGTTCTCCAATAACCGCAACGCAATAGAGCGCAAGGTCTTCAACACAAACAAGCATGAGGCGTGAGCGCGCCGGACGTAGCATCCCGACAAAGGTTTCATCCGTAAACAGGTTGAAATGTTGCAAGCCCGCTCGTGTGCGCAAATAACCGTAAAGTGTGGTTTGGGCAATATGAGCGGACTGGGCGAAACAAAAATCAGCCAGCGCCACAAAATTGTCAATTGGTGCAGGTTTGATCCAAAACCTAAAGCTTCTGACCATCGCACCGAAATAATTGCCGGCATTTTTGAGCATGGGTGCGCTTTCGACTGTTTTATGATTGAACGGCCTGAAATCCTTAATTAACATTACCACGAATGTCGGGTCTCCGATAATGCTTTGGCGCTGGGAGTTTTTAGCCTCACCAA
>CAJWBV010000102.1 GCA_913020275.1 uncultured Rhodobiaceae bacterium | reverse complement strand
CTACGAGGTGGTGGGGTTGTTGCTGTCTGCCGGCATCCTTCTGGCAACCAATGGCATCAATGTGGCCCACGAGTTGGGGCACCGTGCCGAATTGCCGGCGCGCTTGGAAAATTCCAAGAAAATTGCTCAGCCTTAGCCTTCAAAAGCGGTACCAAACCAAGATAATTCACCATGCAGGTCGACTACATCGCCAATTACAATAATTGATGGCGGTTGCAAATTATGTTTAGCCGCTAACGCCGCCGCCGAGCCAAGCGTGCCGGTTACCACGCGCTGTTCGGGCATGGTGGCTTGGGTCACAATGGCGATTTTTTCGCCCCTGTCACGGCCGGCCTCCATCAGCAAATCGGCGATGGCTTCCAAACGGCTCATGGCCATATAGATGACGATAACGGGGGTTGCTTTGGCAATTGCGCCCCAATCGAGCAATTCGGGCGCGTCCTTGCCGGCCAAGTGACCTGTCACAAAAGTTACGGCATGGTTGACCTCACGATGGGTAACCGGAATGCCTGCATAGCCCAACCCGCCAACGCCGGCGGAAATGCCGGGAATAAGGCGAAACGGGATTTGCGCCTGCACCAGAACTTGAGCTTCTTCGCCGCCGCGCCCGAAAACAAACGGATCGCCGCCTTTCAAGCGCAAAACGCGCTTTTTTTCTTGCGCCAGCGATACAAGTTGGCGCGAAATATCTTCCTGACGCAACGAGGGTTTGCCGCCGCGCTTGCCCGAATAAACAAGCTCGGCCTCAGTGCGCGTCAGCGATAAAATATCCTCGCTCACCAGCGCGTCATACACCACGCAGTCGGCTTGCTGAAGCGCATTGACCGCGTGAAGCGTCAATAACCCCGGATCACCGGGCCCGGCGCCTGTCAGCCACACCCAACCGGGCAGAAATTCCGGCAGCCCGTGCAATGAAATTTCGGGCGCAGGCCGGTCGGTGCGTTCCAGACGCACAATTTCCTGTTTTTTCGGATGTGTTTTGCTTCCGTCTTTATCGGCCATAAGCCCTTATAGAGGAGCGTGTGTCGGGTTACAAATATGCATATAATCGTGTTATGCACCCTTTGGTTTATGTATTTTAGCCCGCTAAGAAAGGTCGTCCATGTTTCCGCCTCCCAAAGACCAGATTGATATTACCGCACCGGAATTTGAAACCACGCCTTTGGTGAAGCCGACAGGCTTTCGCGAATATGATGCGCGCTGGCTGTTTCCCCAAGAAATCAACCTGATGGGCATTCAGGCGCTGGGCTTCGGGTTAGGCAATGTTCTTCAAGAGTTACTGGATACGGGCAAAACACCCGCCATTGTAGTCGGGCATGATTATCGCTCTTATTCGCAATCGATAAAGCTGGCGCTCATCAACGGGCTGATAAGTGCCGGTGTGGAGGTTCACGATATTGGACTGGCACTGTCTCCGACGGCCTATTTTGCACAGTTTGATCTGGATATTCCGGCCGTAGCCATGGTGACAGCGAGTCACAATGAAAATGGCTGGACGGGGGTAAAAATGGGGGCAGCGCGCCCGCTGACCTTCGGTCCCGATGAAATGAACAAATTGCGCGACATGGTGCTGACAAATAAAGGTGTTGCGCGCGATGGCGGTAGCTATCGCTTCGTGCCCGGCATGGCAGAACGCTATAAGGCCGACCTCAGCACCCGCGCGCCCTTGAGCCGAAAAATTAAAGCCGTCGTCGGCTGCGGCAATGGCACGGCAGGCGCATTTGCGCCCGATGTACTGTCGGCAATCGGTGTTGAGGTGATACCGCTGCACTGCGATCTGGACCACAGCTTTCCCAATCACAATCCGAATCCGGAAGACATGGCAATGTTGCATGCTTTGCGCGATACGGTGCTGGCGCATCAGGCCGATATCGGCTTTGCTTTTGACGGCGATGGCGATCGCTGCGGCGTGGTCGACAACGAAGGGGTTGAGATTTTTGCCGATAAAATGGGCGTGCTTGTTGCCCGCGACCTCGCCGGCAAGCATGAAAATGCCGTGTTCGTCGCGGATGTAAAATCAACCGGTTTATTTGCCACCGACCCCGACCTGCAAGCGGCCGGTGCCACTACGCATTACTGGAAAACCGGTCACAGCTATATGAAGCGCCACACGGTCGAAACCGGCGCGCTGGCAGGCTTTGAAAAGAGCGGCCACTATTTTTTCAACCCACCGGTAGGGCGCGGCTATGATGACGGCATTGTGACGGCCATTGCGATTTGCGACATGCTGGAAAATGCTGAAGGCCGTTCAATGGCCGATTTGCGCAACGCGCTGCCGCAGGTCTTCAGTTCGCCCACCATGTCGCCCTATTGCGCGGACACCGAAAAATATGAAGTTGTGGATCGGGTGGTCGCCCATTTTGAAGCGATGGCCGCGCAAGGCGAAGAACTGATTGGCCAGAAAATTCGCGACCTTGTGACGGTTAATGGCGTGCGCGTGACGGTTGAAGACGGCACATGGGGACTGGTGCGCGCCTCATCGAACAAGCCGGGGTTGGTTGTCGTGGTGGAAAGTCCGGTTTCAGATGAGAATATGCACGCCATGTTTGCGGCAATTGACGGATTATTGTCGTCTTTTGAAGAGGTCGGTGAATACGACCAAAAGCTCTAACCCCGCCTAGACCAGCGCGAGCACCATGCGGGTGCCGCTGAGCAGAAGAAACCCTGCGAAAACCAGTTCCAACTGGCGGGCACTCATCAAATGGGCAAACCGCGCGCCGGTGGGTGCACCCAGCATGCTGGCCGGTATCATCACCGCCAGCGCCAATAAATGCACATAGCCAAGCGTAAAGGGTGGCAAGTCCGGTATCGACCAGCCGCCGATCATAAAGCCGACCGCGGCGGGCACCGCGATGATTACACTCAGACAGGCCGAAGTTGCCACGGCGCGGTGCATGTCGCGCCCGGCGGCACCCAAGAGCGGCACGGATAATGTGCCACCACCAATACCCATGAGCGCCGACAAAAAACCGGTGATGCCGGCCAGCAGCTTTTGCACGCGCGATGAAAGTGTTGGACCTGTGCCGCCCTGCCGTTTTGCCCCGCGCAACATGCGCGCGCCCAGAACCAGCGCAAGCGTGGCGAAAATCAACTTCAACCCGTCGGGAACAATCAGGCGTGCCAAGAGTGCCCCCAATAAAGCGCCCAGCCCGACAAACATGCCCCAACTTTTCAAGATTTCAATATCGACAGCCCCGCGCTTCAAATGACTGCGCGCCGACTGCCCACCTGTAAAACAAATAATGGCAAGCGATGTGCCGACAGCCATATGAATGTGCAAATGTGCCGGAAAGTCGAACCAGACAAATGTCTGAAACAGCACCGGCACCAGAATAATGCCGCCGCCAACCCCCAATAGGCCGGCAATAATGCCGGAAACATAGCCCGATGCCAGCAGGCCGAGCGTCAACAAAACCATATCGGCTGTCAAAAGCGTGTCCATTACGATGCCAGAGCGGCGCGTTCGCGTTGGGTCCGCACCACATCCAGCGCGCCTTGCAAAACCGTGGCAGGCACATTTGCACCGACCGCATTTTCACTCAAATAACGTCGCCACAAACGCCCGCCCGGGCAGCCCTGATACAGCCCCATCAAGTGCCGTGTGAGGGCATGCAAGGGTATATTTTGCGCGACCAGTTTCTCGGCATAGGGAATGAGCCGTTCGACAATTTCGTCGCGCGACAGGGGCGCTTCGCCGGCGCCGAATATCAGCCGGTCAATATCGGCCATAAAATATGGGGTCTTATAAGCCGCGCGCCCGACCATCACGCCGTCGACCTGCGCGAGATGTGTTTGTGTCTGATCAAGCGTTTCAATGCCACCATTTATAATAATGCTGATATCCGGAAATTGCTGTTTCAGCCTGTAAACCAAAGGATAATCAAGCGGTGGAATTTCGCGGTTTTCTCTCGGGCTCAATCCCTCCAACCAGGCTTTGCGGGCATGAATGATAAACACCTCAACACCAGCCTCACGACAGCTTGTGACCAATTGTGGCAGGGCGGTTTCCGGGTCTTGGTCGTCAACCCCGATGCGGCATTTCACGGTTACCGGTATGTTCACGGCTTCGCGCATGGCCGCCATGCACTCGGCCACCAAATCGGGCTCGCGCATCAGACACGCACCAAACGCGCCCGATTGCACGCGGTCAGACGGGCAACCGACATTGAGATTTATTTCGTCATAGCCCCAGTCTTCGCCAATTTTGGCGGCTTCGGCCAATGTCACCGGGTCACTGCCACCCAATTGCAAAGCCAGCGGATGCTCGGCGGCATCAAAATCCAACAGGCGCGCGCGGTCGCCAAAGCGAATGGCATCCGCCGTCACCATTTCGGTATAAAGGCGCGTATGCCGTGTGATGAGACGCAGAAAAAACCGGTCATGCCGGTCTGTCCAATCCATC
>CAJWBV010000101.1 GCA_913020275.1 uncultured Rhodobiaceae bacterium | reverse complement strand
ATGAAGCTGATGCTGCAAAGGCAACAGCAAAAAGCTTTGGGCTGCCCCTGCTGCGACTTGACTTTGGTCTTATGTTTGGCTCGCTGGTAGGACAGTCTGAGCAGCAAATGCGAAACGCAATCAGGTTGGCTGAGACTCTTTCTCCTTGTGTGCTTTGGATCGATGAAATCGAGAAGGGCCTTGCAGGCGCAAACTCTACAACTTCTGGCGATTCGGGCACCACGAAGCGAGTCTTGTCATCGTTCCTTACATGGCTCAACGAGAAAACGGCACAGGTCTTTGTGATTGCAACAGCCAACAACACAGAGCAGATCCCTCCTGAGTTCATGCGTGCAGGTAGGTTCGATGAGATTTGGTTTATTGACCTTCCGAACCAGACCGCTCGCGCTCAGATTGCTTCGATTTTGCTGAAGAAGAGGGGCATTGATATTGATGACCAGAAGGTCAGTAAGGCCTTGTCATCTGACAAATTTGATGGCTTCAGTGGCGCTGAAATTGAAAAGGCCATTGATGAAGGTACCGAGCTTGTTACCGGCGGGCCCGGCAAGCCGGATGGCCTGAATGCTGGCTATTACGTCAAGCCAACTGTTTTTGCCAATGTCACAAATGACATGACGATTGCTCGCGAAGAGGTGTTTGGTCCGGTTCTGTCGATCCTGAAATATGAAACCGAGGAAGAGGCAATTGAAATTGCCAATGACACGGTTTACGGCCTTTCAGGTTATGTGCAGTCCGGCGATATTGACCACGCGCGTGACGTCGCCTCGCAATTGCGGACAGGCAATGTGCACCTAAACGGCGCGTCCATTGATTTAAACGCGCCGTTTGGCGGGTATAAGCAATCGGGCAATGGCCGCGAATGGGGCGATCACGGGTTTGAGGACTTCCTCGAAACCAAAGCCGTCATGGGCTATGCCGCCGAATAATCCGGCTTAGAATTGTCCTGCCGGCTGCCCGAACACGGGTGGCCGGCAGTTTTTTTATCTGTAAATGTGATGGGGCCCTTCATGCTGTCAAACAGTTACCCAATGCTGCAATTTAATCTCTGCGACGAGATCAATATGATGCGCGACAGCTTGCGCCGATTTGTCGATACCGAGCTTGCACCGCGCGCCGATGAAATAGACCGCACCGATACTTTCCCACGCGAATTATGGACCCCGATGGGCGAAATGGGTCTGCATGGGCTGACGGTTTCAGAAGAATATGGCGGTGTCGGGCTGGGTTATTTAGCACAAGCGATTGCGGTTGAAGAATTGAGCCGCGGGTCGGCCTCTGTCGGTCTGTCATTCGGGGCGCATTCCAATTTATGCGTGAACCAGATTTTCCGTTGGGGCAATGATGCCCAGAAAAGCAAATATCTGCCCAAGCTGGTATCGGGCGAGCATTTGGGTGCGCTTGCCATGTCAGAAACCGGTGCCGGGTCCGATGTTGTGTCAATGTCGCTGCGTGCTGAGCCCAAGGGTGACCATTTTGTGCTGAACGGTGGCAAATTCTGGATCACAAACGGGCCGTCGGCCGATGTGCTGGTGGTCTATGCTAAAACCGAGCCGGAAGCCGCCGCGCACGGCATAACCGCTTTTATTATCGAAAAGGATTTTGCTGGTTTCCGCTGTGCCCAGAAGCTGGACAAGCTGGGCCATCGGGGTTCGGAAACCGGCGAGCTGGTGTTTGAAGATTGCGCGGTGCCGGCGGAAAATATTCTGGGCCCGCTCAATGGCGGGGTCGGCGTTTTGATGAGTGGGCTGGATTTCGAGCGCGCTGTGCTGGCCGCCTGGCCTTTGGGTATTATGCAGGCCTGTCTGGATACGGTGTTGCCTTATGTGCATCAGCGCACACAATTTGGCGAACCGATCGGCACGTTCCAGTTGATACAGGGCAAGCTTGCCGACATGTACACCCGCCTTAGCGCCACGCGAGCATATGTTTACGCTGTCAATCAGGCTTGCGATCGAGGCGAGACAACCCGCAAGGACGCGGCTGCTGCGATTTTATTTGCCGGTGAAAATGCCACCCAATGCGCACTGGATGCCATTCAACTTATGGGTGGCAACGGCTATGTGAACGACAATCCAGTGGGGCGCTATCTGCGTGATGCCAAACTGGCTGAAATTGGAGCTGGAACGTCGGAAATCCGCCGTATGCTCATCGGTCGGGAGTTGTTTTCCGAGGTTAACTGAAACCGTTTTAGTAATGCGTTAGCATCCCGTTAGCCGTCCATTAACGATTTTGCGTGTCCAGTAGCATCAAGGTAATGACCACCGGCACAAGCCCGACTAGAATAATCATTAGAGCGGGTAGGGCGGCTTCTTCAACTTGCCCCAAAGAGGCGCGCATATAAACCAGTGTGGCGAGCGTGTCAAAATCGAAGGGGCGCAAAACCAGAGTTGCCGGCAGTTCCTTCATCACATCAACGAACACAAGCAATAGGGCTGCGAGAACCGGTGGACGGAGCAGGAAGATATGCACGCGAAACAGTGTCCGGCTTCGCGTGGTACCAAGGCTGCGGGCGGCCATGTCCATATGCGGCGAAATGCGTCCGAAACCGGCCTCCAATGTGCCATGCGCCAGCGCCAGAAACCGCACCGAATAAGCAAAAACTAGCGCCACCAGCGTGCCGCTGAACAACGCGCCATTACCCAGCGCGCGATCAACGCCGGTAAGGGTGATCATAATGCCGATGGCGAGCACCGTGCCCGGAATGGCATAACCAAGTGCGGAAAAACCGACCAGCGCGCGCATGGCCCGAATGCGGCTGGAGCGTGCGCCATAGGCCAATAACAGGCCAAGCCCGGTCGTTATGGTAGCGGCAATGGCCGCAAGCATGAGAGAATTGGTGGCTGCACTTTGCAACTCGGTCGTGATGTGCTGGCCGAGCGCGTCTGACACCAGCGCGAATGTGGGGACAATAAAGCCGAAAAGCACCGGCAGCAAACACGTCATGAAAGCCGTCACCGCACCGGCTTTGCCGGGTATAAAGCGGGGCAGAGAGCGTTGTCGCCCCTGTCGTGCGCTATAAGTGCCCGTGTGCCGCTGGGTGCGTTCAACCAGCGTAAGCAGGGCAATGAAGCCCAACAGCATGAGTGCCAGTTGCGCCGCGCCGACCAGACTGCCGCGCACCAGCCATGTGTCATAAACCCCGATAGTGAGTGTCTCGACGCCCAAATGCTCGACCGCGCCGATATCGTTCAGACATTCCATCAGCACCAAAGCCACGCCAACCGCCACCGCCGGGCGCGCCAGTGGCAGGCCGATGCGCCAGAAACACCCCGTTGGGGATAGTCCCAGCGTGCGTGCCGCCTCAATAAGCGTGGTCGATTGCTGGATGAAAGCTGCGCGGGCCGACAAAAACACATAAGGATATAAAACAAGGCTCAGCACACCGATTGCGCCGCCTATCGAATGAATGCGCGGATAGGCATCGGCGTAAAACAGCGCCGACCAGATAGCATAGAAAGGGCCGGCCTGGTCCAGCATATCAGCATAGCTATAGGCCGACAGATAAGTCGGCATGGCAAGCGGCAGTAATAAAGCCCAGGCAAAAACCCGCCGACCGGGAAACTGACAGAAAGTAACCAACCAGGCGGTTATGGTGCCGGTGACCGCACATATAATGCCGACACCCAGCATGAGTTGAAATGTGGTGGCGAGCTGGGTGGGAATGACATGCGCGATCAAATGCGGCCAGACATCCTCGCCCGCGCCAAAGCTGAGCCAGATGAGCGCAAATATCGGCAGCGCCATAATGCCGGCCAACGCCAAACTGCTCCACAGCCAGCCATCGCGCCAAATCTGGCTTGGGGGGCGCAACGCCCGTGGGATGTATGCGGAAGACATCGGCAAAATTCAGAAAAAATCTGCGCTCTTTTCGGTACCACCTCAAAAGCAGGTAAGAGGTGCAATTAAGAATTATTTTCAACTTGACTGTAGGAGAATAATGAATGCTTGGCAATGAAGACGCGTTAGCCGCCTTTGCGACAGGCCGACGCAGCCGCCATCAGTTCGCGCGCGATCTCTTCGGCCTCGTCGGGGAAAAAATCCATCGGTATCTCGCCAACCGAACTGGAGATGAAAATTCTGACCATATTTGTATCGGTGGCTCCGATGCGTAATTCGGCTTCGGTGTCGGATGGTGTGTTGATACCCATTGAGTTCCCCATGTGTCATGCCAAGGGCGCTAACCTACGACCAATTATGGGGCCTGTGAAGTCTTGTGAATTGGTGTTTTGTGCCGCTTTTCAGGAAAAGCAGATTTCGTGTGGCAATGCGCTTGAACTTTCGTCTAAAGGCCACTATTTTCCGAAACTCCAGTGCAAGGCTTGTTCTTGTGGTGGTTCGGTGCTGCCTTAGCTCAGTTGGTTAGAGCGCTAGATTGTGGATCTAGAGGTCCCCCGTTCAATTCGGGGAGGCAGTACCATTTTTT
>CAJWBV010000100.1 GCA_913020275.1 uncultured Rhodobiaceae bacterium | reverse complement strand
GACCATGGCCGTTTTTCAGTCCGGCTCGCCGCAAAAAGACCGGCCATCCGTGGTGCTGTGCCACGGCTTTCCCGAAATCGGCTATAGCTGGCGGCTGATCGTGCCGCCGCTGGTCGACGCCGGCTTTCATGTAATTGTCCCAGACCAGCGCGGCTTCGGCTATACCGGCCTTGCCAAAAATGATGCCCGCGATGCCGACAGTGTGCCGCTTTATGACATGCAGCATCTTTGCGGCGATTTGGCTGCGATGCTGGATGCGCTGGACATCGACCAAGCGGTTTTCGCCGGACACGATTGGGGCGGGCTCGTCACATGGGCTTTGCCGTTTTACCACCCATCTCGTCTTGCAGGTTTGATCGGCGTTAACACACCTTTTATTCCGCGCCTGACACAAGACCCGGTGGAGGCTTTTCGCCAGGCAATGGGTGATGACTTCTATATCGTCGCATTTCAGGAACACGGCCACGCCGAAGCCGTTATGGATGGCGACACAGCGCGTGCCTTGAGGTGCTTTTACCGCGGGCCCGAACCCGAACAAACTGAAGCCGTGCCGGAAATGGGTCCGGGTTGGGAAAACTTTGCCATTTTGAAAATACTGGAGACCGACGAAGCCGGCTGGCCCGGCAAACAACTCCTGCACCCTGCCGATTTTGACCATTATCATCGCGCTTTCACGCGTAGCGGCTTTCGCGGTGGCATAAACTGGTACCGCAATTTCAGCCGCAATTGGGAGAACAGCGCTGATTTTGAACAAAAAGTAGACGTTCCCTGCCTGATGGTATGCGCCGAGAAGGACGCATTTTTGCCGCCTTCCATGGCCGAAGACATGCCGAAATATGTTGCCGATCTCGAAACCCACCTTATCCGCGATTGCGGCCACTGGACACAAAACGAAAAACCCGAAGAATTAAGTCAGCTGATGAGCGACTGGTTGAGGCGCAGATTCGGCTAATTTGTGCGGTTTACATCTTGCCAGCCCCTGCCTATAGTCCGCGCCGTAAGAGTTGACAGGGTTCGACATTTTATGAACAAACCAGAAAAAATTTCCGGCACCGCACCGCGCCGCATCACGGAAATCGCGGACGGAGCACCGCTTCGCATTCTTCTGCCGAGCTATCGCAGCGACCCGCATACGGGTGGTCAAGGCATTTATATGCGGCTGATTTCCAAGGCGTTGGTTGACCTCGGACATCATGTTGATGTGATTTCCGGCCCGCCCTATCCCGAACTTGACCCGCGCCTTGGCCTCATCAAACTGCCCTCGCTTGATATGTATGCACGCGAAAACCCGATTACCTGCCTGAATAGCGAGATTATCGGCAATAAAACCAATTTATTCGAATGGTGGAGCCATAATTGGGGTGGCTTTCCCGAACCCTACACATTCGGGGTGCGTATGGCCGATTATATGCGCGATAAAATCGACCAATATGACATCATGCACGACAATCAAACGCTGTGCTATGGCATGCTTGATGTGCGCGATATGGGCCTGCCCGTCGTCGGCACCATCCATCACCCGATTACCAAAGACCGTCGCATTGATATAGCGCATGCGAAATGGCCGTGGATCAAATTTCTGAAATGGCGCTGGTATTCGTTTTTGAACATGCAAATCAAAGTGGCGCGCGCGCTCGACCCGCTGATTGTCGTCTCCGACAGCACCAAGCGAGACGTTAATACAGATTTCAAAATACCGATGGAACGCATGGTTCGCATTCATCACGGCATCGACCATGAGCTGTTCACGCCACAACCGCATATCACGCGACGCAAAAAACGGCTGATGGCAACCGCCAGCGCCGATGTGCCGCTCAAAGGACTGATTTATCTTATTCGCGCCTATCACATGTTGCTGGCCGATCACCCGGATCTGGAACTTGTGGTGGTCGGACGCTTGCGCGAAGGCCAGACCATGGATGAACTGAACCGGCTTGGCATTCGCAATCGCGTCAAATTCGTTTCGGGGCTTTCGGGTGAAGACATACGCGATCTTTATGCCGAAGCCACCATCGCCGTTTCGCCGTCAGTCTATGAGGGGTTCGGATTTCCCGCCGGTGAAGCGTTGTCATGCGGTGTGCCGCTGGTGGCAACCGATGGTGGCTCGCTGCCGGAAGTGGTCGGCGATGCCGGAATTATTGTGCCCCATTCCAACCCGCCGGCACTGGCACGTGCCATTGATGCCCTGCTCCACGATGAAAACCGACGGAAAGACATGTCCGTCAAAGCGCGCCAGCATATTCTTGATAATTTCAAATGGGAGCGCTGCGCCCGCGAGGTGGTGCAGCTTTACCGGCAAACCATTGCGGCCCAGAAAGCCGCCTGAACAAATGCAGACGATTGACCTAGACATCCTCCGTCTTGAGGACGGGCACCGCATACTGGATTTGGGCTGTGGCCGCGGGCGCCACACACATGCCGCCTATTTTCATCGGCGATGCCATTCGGTCGGCCTTGATTTGGGGCTGGAAGACGTTTTGACCACGCAAAGCGGGTTTTTGGAAAACCCCGATCTCGAACCGCAAACCGGCCACGCGCGCCGTTATGATCTGATGGTCGGTGATGCGCTGTCATTGCCGTTTCCGGACAATTATTTCGACCGGCTGATCTGCTCGGAAGTTCTCGAACACATTCCCGATTACTGCGGAGCGCTGGCCGAGATTTGGCGCATCACAAAACCGGGTGGGCGCATTGGCATTTCAGTGCCGCATCGCTGGCCGGAACAAATATGCTGGCTCTTGTCGCGTGACTATTACGACACACCGGGCGGACATGTACGCATCTTCAAGCGCCGCGTTTTACAACACGACGTTGAAGCCATGGGGTTCAAATATCTCACCCGCCACCTCACCCATGGCCTGCACAGCCCCTATTGGTGGCTGAAATGCGCCGTCGGCGTCGATAACAATGATCATTTCCTTGTGCGCCAGTACCGCCGGATGCTGGAAGCTGAGATATTACATAACCCACCGGCCCTGCGTCTGCTCTCGCGTTTGGCCGACCCGCTTATGGGCAAAAGTCTGGTGATGTATTTCGACAAGCCGGAAGATGCATGATGCACGCGCCTGACCTTGGCTATTTTGACGGCGCGCGCGCGACCATATTGCGCCTGCAAAATGCCGATGGGTCAATTCCATGGTTCAAGGGCGGGGTCATTGACCCGTGGAACCATCTGGAAGCGACAATGGGGTTGCACATTCTGGGCGAACGCACCGCAGCAGAAAAAGCCATCGCCTATTTGCAAAACAGCCAGCTTGAGGACGGCTCGTGGTGGGGCCAGCTTGGCAGCGCGGTGCCGATTGACATGGAGTTGCACCAGTTCACCACCGAGGGCATGGACACCGGACACCAAGTCCGCGACACCAATTTCACCGCCTATATTGCAACCGCCGCCTATCACCATTACCTGACATTTCAGGACATGGCCTATACGAAAAATCTGTGGCCGTGCGTCGAGGCCGCCATCACATTTGTTCTGGGCCTGCAATATGACGAAGGTGATATTCGCTGGACCGCACGCGACGCGGGCACGCCGGAAGAAGACAGTCTCGTGACCGGAAACAGCTCGATTTACAAAAGCCTTGGCCATGCCATAAAGCTGGGAACATTGCTTGAACAGCCCGTCGACAACTGGCGCGCCGCGCGCGACCGGCTGGGACACGCTTTGGCGCATCGTCCCGAGCGCTTTGACCGCACATGGGGTTCAAAGGCACGTTATTCGATGGACTGGTATTATCCGGTTTTGAGCAGCGCGCTGGATATGCCGGCCGCCGCCGAAAGATTGCAGGCGCGGTGGGACAATTTCGTGATTGACGGCTTTGGATGTCGCTGCGTATCAGATGAGCCTTGGGTCACGGTCGCCGAAAGTGCGGAACTCGTTCTTGCGCTGATGGCGTCGGGCAAAACAGAACAAGCCGCCACGCACCTTGGTTGGCTCGACCGGTTCCGCGATGCCGATGGTGCTTACTGGATGGGCATGCAGGTCGAAGAAGAAACTTTCTGGCCGGTCGAACAACCGGCATGGACGGCCGGCGCGGTTTTATTGGCCCATGATGCCGTGCACCAGATGACGCCGGCGCATGGCTTATTTATCGAGAACATAATTTAAAGACGGCGCAACAGGCGCAATGAATGTACCGCTTCGATTTCTTCGAACAGCCCCGAATTCAACGCCAATTGGTATATTTCAAATGGCGGGCGACCGCCATCGGCAGGGTCCGGAAACACATCATGTATGGCCAGCGTGCCGCCCGTCATAACGCGCGTCGCCCAATTGCGATAATCCGCCATTGCCGCAGGCACCCGCCGGATCGAAGCCGTGGCCGGTCTCTCCGCCTACCAATGGGCCGACGAGCGGATCGCCCGGGTCAATGAGTTGACCCGTCAACTTGCCTGCAAGCCCCATGAACTGACCGAACGCATCACCCAGATGCAGACCAAGTCCAAGGAACTCGACAAGAAGCTGAAATCCTTCGAGCAAAAAGG
>CAJWBV010000099.1 GCA_913020275.1 uncultured Rhodobiaceae bacterium | reverse complement strand
TAAGGAAGATTTGCAATCCGGTTCGCTGGCCGCCGTGATGGGTGGCGTGACGGGCGTTTTTGAAATGCCCAATACCAAGCCCCCCACCACCACAGCCGAAGCCATTGAGGACAAGGTGGCACGCGCGACCAACCGTATGCATTGCGATTTTGCCTTCTATGTCGGCGGTACGCATGAAAATGCCGAACAATTGCCGGAACTGGAAAAAATGACCGGCGTGTGCGGCGTGAAAGTTTTCATGGGCTCATCAACGGGAAATTTGCTCGTACCCGATGACGACGGGGTGGCCGATATTTTGAAATTTATCCGGCGGCGCGCGGCGTTTCACAGCGAAGATGAGTTTCGCCTGCGGGAAAGACGCGCTCTGGCCGAAACCGGCAAGGTCGAAACCCACCCTGTCTGGCGCGATGCGGAAGCGGCTATCAGCAGCACGCGGCGGCTCGTGAAACTTGCGCGCGAAGCGGGAAAAAATATTCATGTGCTGCATATCAGCACGGAAGAGGAAATGCAGATACTCGCCGCCAATCGCGATATCGCCTCCGTTGAAGTTACCCCGCAACACCTCACGCTTGCGGCGCCGGAGGCTTATGAAGAACTTGGCACATTCGCGCAGATGAACCCGCCCATTCGCGAAGGTCGCCACCGTGCGGCGTTATGGAAGGCGCTGGAGCAGGGCATTGTCGATGTCATCGGCTCGGATCATGCACCGCATACGCGCGAAGAAAAGGCCGATGCCTATCCGCATTCGCCTGCCGGCATGCCGGGCGTGCAGACGCTTCTGCCGCTAATGTTGAACCATATGGCCGACGGCAAGCTGTCGCTGGCGAAACTTGTTTTTCTGACAAGCTATCGCGCGCGCAGCCTGTTCAATTTGGCTGATAAGGGCGAAGTTGCCCTTGGCAATCATGCCGATCTGACATTTGTTGATTTGGCCGCGAGCCGGACCATTGAAGAAGACTGGATTGCCAGCCGCTGCGGTTGGTCGCCCTTTACCGGAAAATCGGTGCGCGGATGGCCGGTGGGCACCATGGTGCGCGGCCAGCGCGTCATGTGGGACGGTGTTCTGGAAACACCTGAAACCGGCCAGCCCATCGCTTTTGATATTTGATTTTACCTGTTTACCCCTTTGAAGGAGAACACCTCATGTCAGACAGTTTCCGCGCTTTACGTTTGAATAAAACCGATGACGGCCAATCGCACGAAATCATTGAAATGGGCGAAGATGCGCTCATGGACGGTGATGTGACCGTTGCCGTGTCGCACTCGACTTTGAATTACAAAGACGGGCTGGCCTTGACCGGCGCGTTTCCAGTGGTACGCGCTTGGCCGATGATACCGGGTATTGATTTTGCCGGTACTGTTGAGAGTTCCGATAACGCTCAGTTTCAGCCCGGCGACAATGTTATTTTGAACGGCTGGGGCATTGGCGAAACCCATTTTGGCGGCTACGCGCAAAAAGCCCGCGTTAAGGGGGATTGGCTCGTTAAGCGGCCCGAAAATATTTCTGCGGCGCGCGCAATGGCTATCGGCACAGCTGGCTATACCGCCATGTTGTGCGTCATGGCAATTGAGCCCGACACGCCGACAGATGCCGGCGAAGTTCTGGTAACCGGCGCGGCAGGTGGTGTTGGCAGCGTTGCGATAGCCCTGCTGTCAAAGCTCGGCTATCAGGTCGTCGCCTCGACCGGACGCCCCGACGAAGCGGAATATCTGACGAAGCTGGGTGCCGCGCGCATTATTGAACGCGACGAACTGTCCGGAGAGGCTCGCCCCCTTGATACGGAAAAATGGGCCGCCGTTGTCGACGCTGTGGGCAGTCACACATTGGCAACCGCCATCTCCCAAACACGTTATGGCGGTACGGTTGCGGCTTGCGGTTTGGCGCAAGGGCCGGATCTGCCGGCCTCGGTCATGCCGTTTATTTTGCGCGGCGTTACCTTGCGTGGCATTGACAGTGTGATGGCACCCCAGGCCCTGCGCCAGGAAGCATGGGCACGGCTGGCAAAAGATCTTGACCTCGACATGCTCGATGCCATGACCAGCACGGCGACGCTGTCAGACCTGCCGGAGCTGGGTGGCAAAATTCTGGCCGGCCAGACCCGTGGCCGCGTTGTGATTGACGTAAACGCCTAGAAAATCGAATAGCCGCCATCAATGACGAACAAGTCGCCCGAATGATAGGCCGAAGCATTGCTGGTCAGATATACGGCGACACCGCCAAAATCTTCCGGTTCGCCCCATCTGCGCGCCGGCACGCGTGGAATGACTTTGTCCGCAAAAGCTGAGCTGTTCTGCGCGCCTTCGGTCATGTCGGTCGCAATCCAGCCCGGCAAAATAGCATTGGCACGCACGCCATAACGGGCGTGTTCAACGGCGATGCTTTTCATCATGGATATCACAGCGCCTTTGGTGGCGGCGTAATGCTGGTTGCGGGCGGCACCCTCAATCGCGGCGAGGCTGGCAATGCCAACGAGCGACCCGCCGGGATCGCCGGCTTCGGCGCGCTCGACCATGTGGCGTGCCGCGGCGCGTAAGGTGAAAAACACACCGTCAAGATTGACCGCCAGCACGTCACGATAGGCTTGTGTGTCCATTTGGGAGAATGCGCCGGCCAGCTTGCCAATGCCGG
Source organism: uncultured Rhodobiaceae bacterium (assembly GCA_913020275.1). Taxonomy (GTDB): domain Bacteria; phylum Pseudomonadota; class Alphaproteobacteria; order RS24; family RS24; genus UBA7378. Next base: position 1,867 of record CAJWBV010000099.1, on the reverse strand, counting down.
CATTGGCAAACACGCTGTCGACGCGCCCGAATGCTGACACAGTTTCGACAAAAGCTGCATCAACGGCGGCTTCGTCGGCCACATTGACCTGCCAAGCTTGCGCCGTAACGCCGGTTTCGCCGCTCAATTGCGCGACAGCCTCGGTATTGTTGGCCGCATTTGTTCCCCAAATGGCGATATTTGCTCCGGCCTGCGCCATGGCCATTGCCATGCCCAATCCGATGCCGCGATTGCCGCCTGTTACCAGCGCGACTTTGCCCGTCAAATCAAATGCTTTATAGGTCAAATCTTCCTCCCAGAATTTTCGGCATATTATCAAACAGGTGCGGCTTGCCAATCATTACTTGCCAATGATTAACCGTTAAATGACAAACTGTTTTGACCTTGCGGCGCGGCAATGGCAGTGTTTGATGATGGCTGGTTGGCACAAATTTCCGTTTCTGCTTCTGTGTCTTGCGATATTGGTGTCGCCGCTTGCCGCACTCGGCAATTCTGACGATGGTCTGGATGCCGACCGAACGATCGAGCCAAATTACCAAATTGAAATTATCGGCGAAAACGGCACACGCCACGCGTTTTCGGTTGCCCGTGTCGCTGATCGGGCGGGCCATGCGCGCGGGCTCATGCATGTGCCCCATCTGGCACCCGATACCGGCATGCTGTTTGTGTTTGACCCGCCGCGCAAAGTCGGATTCTGGATGCGGAACACGCGCATTCCGCTCGACATGATTTTTATCGGCGAAGACGGGCGCATTGCCAGCATTGTCACCCGCCATGACATAAATTCGGACCGCCTCACCACTTCGCGCAAACCGGTGGTGGCGGTGCTTGAAATAGCCGCCGGACGCGCAGCGGCCCTTGGTGTGGTGGCCGGACACATCGTTCGACCGCTGAAAGGGGGCGTGTAATGTGTGGTCGTTTTGCGCTGGTCACGCCGCCAACGGCGCTGCGCCAATTTGTCGAATTCGTCAATCTGCCCAATATCGAGCCGCGCTACAATATCACGCCCGGCCAGCCGGTAAGCCTGATACGCGGGGAACACGAGGCCCGGCTTGACCCGGTGCAGTGGGGGCTGGTACCCGGATGGGCCCGCGCCGATTACATGTCGCGCCCCGGCGCGCGACCACAAATCAATGCGCGCGCTGAAACCGTGCAAACCAAACCGAGTTTCAAAAATGCTTTTCGCCGCCGCCGCGCGCTGTTGCCGGCAGACGGGTTTTACGAATGGGAACGAAAATCCGGCCAACCCTATCTCATCCGCCAAGTGGACGCGCAGCCATTTTTTATGGCGGCGATTTGGGATGTCTGGGCAGGGCCGGATGGTAGTGAAGTGGAAGGCTGTGCCGTGGTGACGGTCGAGGCAGCTGAAAATCTGGCGCATATCCATCATCGCATGCCGGCCATGATTGCACCGGCGGATGCACCCGATTGGCTGTCCACCCCCGAAACCGGTGCGCCGGCCTTGCAAAGCCTGTTACAGCCAGCCGATGAGGGTGCTTTTTCCGGCTCCGTTGTCCCCGACGAGGCCCACGCGCTCACCCGGTTTGAAGTGGTAGGTCCATCCGTCGAGGATGACACGTTCACCATAGGACTTCCGCACGCGATGCAGTTCGAGGATTTTGCCGCCGAGCCGGGCGGGATCGAGTTCCAGTCGGACGTCGTCTTCCTCCAGCCGCACGTTGGCGCGGGCCTTGAGGTCCTTGAAGGCGTCGAGGCGGGATTTGCTCTTTCCGGTGCGGGCCTGGGGGGTGGCACGAACGGGGGAAGGCCCTGACACAGCGCGAAATTAGATCTCAGACTAAAGCTGCATTCCGTTAGAAATTCTTGATATCTTGAAAGAAAGAAAGATTAAAAAAAAAATCATAGG
>CAJWBV010000098.1 GCA_913020275.1 uncultured Rhodobiaceae bacterium | reverse complement strand
TGCGTGCAATGAGCTTCCACCGCCCGTTGAAAAATGCCTTGCCGTCCATGCCCATCGTTACGAAATCTGAAGGCGCGATCTCCCTGTCCTCGGCCAATGCCGACCACATGCTCTTGCCATCGGTCAATTGACCGGTTTTTGCGCCGCCGGTCGCCGCGTCCATCAGGGTCGCCAACAGATCGGTGACGTGCAGGCGGCCGTCATAGTCTGTACCTGTTAATTTGCCCGGCCAATTAATGATCGCAGGGACACGAATGCCACCTTCCAAGACCGAGCTTTTGCCACCGCGCAAAGGACCATTATCGGCTGCGCCGTCATACATATTGGTACGCATAAATTCGAGAAAGCGGCCGGGGATGGGCTTGCCGAATATGCTTTCAAGGCCATTGATCAGGCGAAAGGCAAATCCGGGCAATAAGCGATGCTCGGTCAGGCCACCATTATCGCTCATGAAAAAGATGAGCGTGTCGTCGCGTATGCCCTCTGCATCCAGCTCATCGATCAATTTGCCGATGGCAGCATCCATTTCACTGACCATAGCGGCGTGAGTTCGCCGTTTTTCGGAAACAATATGAGCATATTGAGCCAGTGCTTCAGCCGGTGCCTCATTGGGCAAATGCGGGGCGCCGAGAGCAAGATACAGAAAAAGCGGTTTTTTCTTGTCGCGGTTGCGGACAACACGCACAGCCTCAGCAGCGAGCAAATGCGTTGCGTAGCCCTCATCGCGCGCCGTTATCCCGTCGCGCTGCCAGTCATAATGACCACCGTGCACATGGTCCCAATAACCGACGCCGCCGGTCACATGACCATAAAAACTGTCAAACCCGCGCGCATTCGGCAAATGAGCTTTTTTGCGCGGCCCTAAATGCCATTTCCCGGCCAATGCGGTTTGATAGCCATGTTGTTTCAAAAATTCCGGCAATAATTTGCGATCCAGCGGCAAGCCGTTTGGATTGAGTTTGGAATAGGGCCGCGTCACGCCGAGCCGCAGCGCCGATTGACCCGTCATCAGCGAAGCGCGGGTCGGGCTGCAGGTCGGGTGGGCATAAAAGCGCGTTAAACGCTTTCCGGTTGCAGCCAGCTTATCGAGATGTGGGGTTTTGATTTCACTGCCGTTAAATCCGACATCGCGCCAACCCAAATCATCGGCCATGATAATTACAATGTTCGGTTTCTTTTCTTTCTCCGTCTCTGCGTATGACTTCTGGGCTAGAGCCGGCTGGCTCAATGCAAAAAAACTCAAAACAGCAAAGCCGATGACCCCGGCCGGCAATCGGGTTTTCATATCATATGCCTCATTGAACAGCTTCCTCTTGAGCGACCAAAAGGGCTTCAACAGTTTTTTGCGATATGGCAGCGGCGTCAATTTCGCTGACACTCAGACCGAGCAATGTCATATAAAGCAGGCTCTGCGCACGTGCAGCGGCCGCGTTGCGATCAAGACCTTGGTCGAGAATTTGTACTACCGCCATCGACCCAATACCGGTGACAAAGGCAATACCGCCGTCCAAAGCGGAACGGCAAAAGCGACCGCTTTCAACCCCGCGACGCAAATCAGCGTAAAGGCCGGCATTGAGCGGATTGTCTTTTTCCGTCGCCCATTCATGCCCGCGCAATAATATGGTTGCGCGCTTCGGGTCATCCAGGGCCAAGGCAATAAACAGGCAGATGCCGCGGACGAGGCGCTCAGCCGGGTCGTCAATATCGGCATTGATCATGGCAACATGACTTTCCATCTCCACGCGAATTTGACGGGCAATAAGTTCGCCAAATTTCCGCTTATCCTCAAAATGATTGAAGAACGTTCCCTTCGCTACTTTTGCTGCCTGCACCAATTCATCAATGCTGATGGCTTCGATTGACCGCGTCGCGAGCAAGTCAACGCCTGCCGTGAGCAGGGCATTGCGGGTTTTTAAGCTGCGGCGGGAGGGGTGATGCATAGGCTCGGAGTTTCAAATTGACTATTTAGTCAACTTACGGTTTATTGGGGCATGTGTCAATGTTGGAAGGGGAACGGCATATGAGCATAATAAAAATTGAGGATATATCGCATGTGCGCTTTCGGGCCCCTGATTTATCAATCATGCAGGATTTCTTGGAAGCCTTCGGGTTGACGGTGGCAGCGCGTGATGAAACGCATTTGATCATGCGTGCGCACGGCCCCGCACCTTTTGCGCATGCTACGGAAAAGGGTGAAGCCGGATTTGCCGCTCTCGGTCTGCGCGCGGCAAGCAGCCATGATTTGCAAATACTGGCCGACGCCGATGGCGTGGCGGTCGAGCCGTTTGACATGCCGGGCGGCGGGCAAGTGGTGCGCCTCACTGACCCTGACGGGCGACTTGTCGAAGTAGTGGCAGAACAGACAATGGTCGACCCGCTGCCGGTTGATGAGCGCCCGGCGGTAAATACTGGCTTGTCGCATCCGCGCCAAAGCGAGACCATTCGCATTGCGGCCGGTCCGGCAACCGTGATGCGGCTAGGCCATGTGGTGCTCGATGTCAGCGATTTTCAGATGGTGGAAGAGTGGTACAAACAGCGCTTTGGCTTCATTACCTCGGATGAAATCGAAATGGCGCCAGACCAGCCCATGGGCGCTTTTTTGCGCTGCGATTTGGGCGATCGCCCAACCGACCACCACACTTTGTTTTTACTGCAAGCGCTTGAAAATCCGGGCTTCAACCATGCCGCTTTTGAGGTGCTCGACATTAATGAAGTCATGCGTGGTCATGAGTATTTGAAAGCGCAAGGACGCGAAGCCAGTTGGGGCATAGGCCGCCATATTTTGGGCAGCCAAATTTTTGACTATTGGCGCGACCCGTGGGGGCACGAGCTTGAGCATTGGACGGATGGCGATTTGTTCACCGCCGCCGATGGCTCAAATAAAGCGACATTGGACGATCTTCTGGCCGTGCAATGGGGCATGCTGCACCCTGTGGTTGCTGCCATGCAAGAAGGGGAATAACGAATGAAACTGGCACGATATAAAGACGCCGATGGCACCCATTTCGGTTTGGTTGCAAATGACAAAATCCATCGGCTACCATTTGACGGGTCAGCGCAAGCGCTTATTGCGAATTGGTGTACTATGCAATCTAGTTGTGCTGCTGCGCTTGAAGGCGCCGGCCAGACTTTAAGTGCAGTCGCACTGCTGGCCCCTGTGCCGCGCCCGGGAAAAATATTCGCCATCGGCCTTAATTATGCAGACCATATTGAAGAGTCCGGCATGGATAGCCCGAGCGAACAAATCTGGTTCACCAAAGCCGTTACATCAGTGAACGGCCCATTCGACCCCATCCTCATTCCAAAGGTTTCCCAGACCGTTGATTATGAGGCGGAGATGGTCGCAATCATCGGTAAGAAGGGCAAAAACCTTGCTGAAGAAGACGTTGCCTGTCACATTTTCGGTTATTGTGTCGGCAATGATGTGACCGAGCGCATGTGGCAACATCGCACGCCTCAATGGTCACTTGGGAAAAGTTTTGATACACATGCCCCCATCGGGCCGTGGATCACCACAGCCGACGAAATCGGGGATCCGCATGGTCTGGACATAAGATGCGCGGTGAATGGCGAGATACGCCAAAGCTCGAATACCAAGCATTTAGTGTTCAATGTTTGGCAGCAGATTTCGCAGCTCAGCCAAGCCATGACGCTGGAGCCGGGCGATTTGATTTTCACCGGCACCCCGAGCGGGGTCGGCGCGGCTATGGATCCGATGGTCTTTTTGCAAGATGGCGATGTGTTGGCGACCGAGATTGAGAAACTGGGCCGCATTGAAGGCCACCTCACAAATGAGAGCTGAGCCAATGAGCGCTGCGCCAATGACATCAGAAGTCGATATATTGATTGTCGGCGGCGGTCCGGTCGGCATGACCGGCGCGTTATTATTGGCCAAACACGGCTTAAGCGTTGTTGTGGCCGAGCGCGAGGCCGGCATTTACCCCTTGCCGCGTGCCGCTCATATCGACCATGAAGCTATGCGCATTTTTCAGACTGCCGGCGTCGCCGACGATGTGCTAGCAACCACCCGCAAAGCCGAACGCTATGATTTTTTGAATGCCGCGGGCGATGTTTTGATGCGCATAGAAACCGGCATGGGCGATACTTTATCAGGATGGCCGGCATCGAATATGATTCACCAACCCTCTATCGAAGGCATTTTGAACGATGCCGTCGCCGCAAGCCCGAACGCGGAGGCAAGGCGGCTATGGGCATTGGTCAACTTTACTGCAACGGATGAGGGTGTGACCGCACATTTCGATACACCGGAAGGCCGCCAAGAGATAAACGCGAAATATTTACTGGGATGCGACGGGGCCAATAGCACGACACGAAATTTGGCAAATATCGAAAATGATGATTTGGATTTTAACGAGTCTTGGCTGGTCATTGATACCATTGTGAAGGATGGAAGCCGCCTGCCCGATTACAATTTGCAAATCTGCGATCCGGTCCGGCCTACAACTTGCGTCCTTATGGGCAATGGGCGTCATCGTTGGGAGTTTATGTTGTTGCCGGAAGATACGGCCGAGCATATG
>CAJWBV010000097.1 GCA_913020275.1 uncultured Rhodobiaceae bacterium | reverse complement strand
CAGCACAATGATGATGCGCGTAAACGAAGTCATGCCGAGCACCAGCGACGGCAGCAAGGAAACCGCCGTCATCAGTGCCAAAATTTGAAGCGACAGCGAATAGGTCGTGCTGCCATCTGGTTGGGTAATCATGTTCAAAGCCGGCAGACCTGTGGCGTCCTGCGCCATTGCGCCGCCGCCCAGCGCGACCACAAACACCAATCCTGCCAGAATGGAAAACAGGTTTTGCAAGAGGGGTTTATTCATTTTCCGGCTCCGTGCGTGACGTTTGTTTTTTGGGTCGGCACGAAAGCGTGCAGAGATTTTGGCAATTCATCGCCGTCTTCAACCGGGGATTGCGTCCGCGCACCATGCGCTGGCAACGCAAAAAAAGCCGGCGTTCCGTTGCGGCCCGAAATAATCACATATTCGCGATGGTCGATTTGAACGATGCGCAGGCGTTCTTGCGGCCCCAGGGACAATTCGCTGACGATTTGCGCCCGCCGCGCGGCCGTAAAATGCTGGCGCAGGCCCGTCCCGTGACGGCGCACGAAATACAAGGCCGCCAGCAGGCTCGCCAGAAAAATCAAAACGGTGATAATCTGGCCTATCGGCAAGGCTTCACTGGTCATCGCTGTCTCCTCTCAGGCAGGTTCATGCCCTGCCCTGAATAAAGGCAAACAGCGTGCCAACCGGCACTTACAATCAGAATTAATTATAAATTGTTGTTATTATTATGTTTTTCAACAAGAAAAAACGGCGCAAACGGGCAGAAAGGCCGAAGCGTCAATAGCTTGACGCCCGCCGCCCGTCAATTTGAATTAGATGTTTTCAACCCGTTTTTCCGGGTCGACAATTTCGGAAAAACGAATGCCGAAACGCTCGCCCACCATGACTACCTCACCCTTAGCGATAATGGTGCCATTGGCGAGAATATCAAGCGGATCACCAGCCAATCGGTCAAGCTCGATCACCGAGCCTTCGTTCAGGCGCAACAGGTCACGAATTTTCATCTCCGCAGAGCCGACAACTACAGTCAGTTCAACCTCAATATTTTCCAGCACGCGCAGGTTCTCAAAACCGGCGCGCTCGCCCTCGCGGGCAGGCTCCGCAGCCGGTGGCGTTTCCGCTGCAGTTTCGACGGCTTCAGCCTCATCCGGTGTTTGCGTTTCGTCAGTTTCAGACATATCAACTCTCCGTCCTTATTCGGATTTCGTTTCCGCTCGTTTCATCAGATTTATCGCCGACTGGCCGGCAACCTCGCCCATTTCGCCCAAATAGAAGGGCTGGCCTTCCAGACAAATTTCCACCGCTTCGTTGAGCTGGATCGGTATCACATCGCCCGGCTTCATAAAAATAAGCTGGGTCATGGTAACACTTGGCTCGGCAAGGCGTGCTTCAAGCCCAAGCGGTACATTGAGCACCGCACGCTCCAGCCGCCCGCGCCAGCCCAAATCTTCTTCTGACGAGTCCGTCTGCGTGCGTGAGCGCAGTTGCGAAGCAATCGGGCGCAATGTTTGTAGCGGATAGATAATGTCAAAATTCACCGGATCGAGATCGGGCAATTGCACGACAAAGGAACACACAATCACCAGATCAGACCCGTCGACAAAAGCGGCAAATTGCGGGTTAACCTCGCGGCCCACCTCAGTCAGCGTGACGGGCATCAGGTCGCGCCAGGAGTTTTGCAGCACCGAAGCCAGACCGGAGGTGACCAATTCGATCAGCCGTGTCTCGGTGTCGGTAAATTCCGTGCGTTTGGAATTTGGTGGCTCGGCAGGCCCGCCATAATAGGAATTTGTCATGGTGGCAATGAAATTGGGTTCCAACACCAGCATGAGCGTTCCGCGCAATTCTTCCATACGCATGGTTGTCAGGCTCATAAAGCCTTCCAGCCCGCTGCAATATTCGTCAAACGTCTTGACCTCAGGCGGAAAAGACGAAATGCGCGGTTGCAGCCGGAGCATGGGCAGGAAAATCGACCGCGAGTTGCGGGCAAAACGCTCATTGATCATCCGCAACGCATAATAGTCTCCGAGCACTGTCAGATCGTCGGAGCCCAGCGTGAACGGACGCACATTGTCGGCATCCGAAAGATCGGCAGCCGAGGTTTGCGAGGTCGTCTCGGAATTCAACCCCTCAATAAGGGCGTTGACTTCGTCGCTGGAAAGTTTGCGGGAGGACACGTTTGAAACCTGCTTTTACTGAATGACGAAATTGGAAAAGTGAACGCCTTCAATCCCGCCAAAGCCTTCCAATTGCTCGAGCTTGGTGTTGATGGCGTCACGAATGGCAATGGACAGATTTGTGCGCCCCTGTATGCCGTCAACCGCTTCTTCGCTGAACGCACTCATAGCAGTGAGTATTTCCGACCGCAGCGCAAGCTGGTGTGCGTCGACATTGGCCATCACAGTATCATCATATTGGGTGGAAACGGCGATACCGAGCTGGATGAATTTGCGTGACCCGCGCAAATTTGTCGTCAGATTGCCCGGAAACTCGTAATAGGTTGTCAAAAACACTGGTTCGTCAGGCGACAGACGTGGCATTTTCTTGGGACCAACACCCTCTTCGCCCTCTTCGCCTTCTGCGGCAAGCTCTTCTTCTGTTTCCGGTTCTTCGGCCGGTTGTGCCTGTGGATTGCTACGTTCGATAATCTGCTCAACCTCGGCAGAAGGGTTGCTGGGCGTGCCACCAAAGATCATATATCCGACCCCCAGTCCCAAACCAACCAGCACAACCCCGCCAAAGACGCCGCCGATAATCAGCAGCAAAGTGCGTCTGCTCGATCCTTGATTGTCTTCATCAGCCATCTCAATACCTCACGAAATATTCTGACTTCTCAAAATTACTAAGCCGTTACATTTATGCCGTCATCATCGGCCGTTAATGCGGAAACTTGTTCAACCGCGTCAATATCATCTTCATTTTCGCGGCGGCCTTCGCCATTGGAAGACGTATCTCCCTGCGATGCGCCGTCATTTTGTTGTCCCGGTTGACCGGAAGTTGATGCCGCAAAGCTGGCAACGCGCAAATCGCGCGCCTCAAGCATTTGCACGAGCTGGCTTTCGGCGTCGCCAAGCATGGCCGCCGCCATCGCCGTATCGGTTTTAATTGCGAGGCTCAACTGGCCTTCAATCATCGACATGGAAACGCGCAAGCGGCCAAGAGATTTCGGGGTCAGCATGAAATCAATTTCCTTGCCGCCGCCGGAAATGCGCTGCTCGAGGGCCTGCGCCAATTTTTCGTTCCAGTCTTTGGTCAGCATATCAAGGTGCAATGCCGTGTTTCGCCCGCCTGCCAGAGGGGTTTGCGTACCGGCGGTGCCGCCCGCGCCATTTTCCCGCCCACCGGTAAAACCGTTTTCCGAAGACATGGGTGTTTCGCCGGACACAGACGCCGAAACACCTGAACTCCGCATTGTTTCAATGGCTTGTGCCTCGCCTTTGGCGCGCATCTGCGCCGTCAGCAGGCCGCTTGCCGTATACATTTCGGCATCAGCCGCAGCACCCGAACTCAAGCCCGTATTTGTCGTCGCACCAACTTGAACCATTGCGGCATCAACGGATTTGATAGTGGCGGCCAGTACCCGATATCCTGCAGCCCTGCCATTATTGCCCTTATCATTGCCGCTATTTTCGTAAGCCGCAGGGTCAATTTCAGTATTTATTTTGGCATTGGCGGCCGTGTAAATTTCTGTGCCGCCAGTCTTATTCGGTGTCGGCAGCTTGCCCGACGCCAGCGGTGCGACATTTTTATCGAGCAACCCCGCAGCTGCTTTGCCTGTTGCCACACTTTCACCGTCAACCGGCACATCTGCCCCGGCAAGATTGGCGGAAAGTGCTTTGACCGCTTCGGACACCGCCTGCCCTGACCTTTGCACCGGCGTATTTTCTCCGGCACCCATTTTCATCGCCCGCGCAGTCAGAATTTCGGCTTTTTTCAGAATTTGAGCCGCTTTTTGAGAGTCGGCTGCGGTCAGCGTTGCATCGGGGCGCAAATGTATCCCAGCCAGTGCCAGCAAAGCCTGGGCGGCGGCAAGCGGCTTTTCTTCGCCTGCGCCTGCATCCTCTCCAAAAGACACTTCAGACGCTTCCAATGATACCCCGCCCATCACTGCGGCAATCATTTCAGCATCCAGTAAATTCTCAAAACCGCCCACGGACAAAAAAGCGAGCGGATCCTTCGACGCGCTGGCGTCAGCGTCGCCGATGAGTGCCGGTGTCTGCGTTTTTGGCCCGATTTCCGTCATTGCCTGACCTACTTACTCACGTTACATACATCCGAATTTTTCTATGCAAAATCGGTGCCAGACTGTTCGTTCTTCAACCTATCACGCCACGCCGGTTACGCAAAGGTAACTCAGATTCCCGCCTTTGCTCGGCTTTTTCCAATCGCAAGCGTTTTTGATTTTTCGCCGCATCATGGGCGCGGGTCTCTTTGCGGCGTGCTTTCGCCAGTTCCGTATTGGCATCGTGAATCTCGGATCGTAAAAATTGACCCTGGTTTTCCAGCGTTTTGAGCTGTTCCAGAACCTTTGTACGGTACCAGCTATCGGCGCGCAAGC
>CAJWBV010000096.1 GCA_913020275.1 uncultured Rhodobiaceae bacterium | reverse complement strand
AGCGTGTTGCGCAACAGGCAGGCAATTGTCATCGGCCCGACACCGCCCGGCACCGGGGTGATGTGGCCGGCCACTTCCGCCGCTTCGTCAAAAGCGACATCGCCGACAAGTTTCGTCTTGGGCTGTCCGGCATTATCGAGGCCTTTTTCCGGCGCCGGCACGCGATTAATGCCGACATCTATGACGCACGCACCCGGCTTGACCCAATCGCCCCTGACCATTTCGGCAATGCCGACAGCGGCGACGAGAATATCGGCATTCCGGCACAGGTCCGGCAGGTCGTGCGTGCGCGAATGGGCGATGCTGACCGTGCAATTTTCGCCAAGCAATAATTGCGCGACCGGCTTGCCGACCAAATTCGACCGGCCCACCACCACAGCATGTGCGCCAGTCAAATCGCCAAGCGCTGCGCGCACCAGCAGCACACTGCCTTGCGGTGTGCAGGGCACCAGCGCTGCGCCCGCGCCCGTAAGGTGGCCCGACGCAAGGCGTCCGGCATTGACCGGATGCAACCCATCGACATCTTTTTCTGGGCTGATTGTGTCGATCACCGCCTGTTGGGAAATTTGTTCAGGTACGGGAAACTGCACTAGAATGCCATGCACGTCCGGGTCGTTGTTGAGCTCGCGCACCTTGTCGAGAAGCGCCTCTTGCGATGTATCGGCCGGCAGGCGAAACTCCAGCGAATTCATGCCGACCTCTTTTGTCGCAATGCCCTTATTGCGCACATAGACCTGAGAGGCCGGGTCTTCGCCGACCAATACAACCGCCAGGCCCGGCGTCAGATTATGATCAGACTTGAGCATGCCAACACGCTTGGCGATTTGCGCGCGGAGCGCGCCCGCAATTTTTTTGCCGTCGATTAAATCTGCTGTCATGCGCGTCTCCGGCGCTAATTGGCCGACTGGAAAAGTTCCCACATAAGATCGCGCAGGAACCACAGACCCAGAATGACAATGAGCGGTGACAGGTCAAGGCCGCCCATATCGGGCAGAAAACGCCGTATCGGCCGGTAAACTGGTTCGGTGATGCGGTTGAGCGCATCGCCGACCAGATATACGAACCTGTTGCGCATTTTGAGAATGTCGAAGGCCACAAGCCAACTCAGCACGGCCGAAAGGATAATGACCCAGACATAAATATCTATGATCCGGTCAATCAGCATCAGAACGGAATACATCCGACCCCCTTATCCGGGCGTGATGCCGGAAAAATATGAGCCCCGGTTAAATTGCCGAGGTTTCGTCGTCGCGCATATAAATCGAATTGCGCGGACGCTCCATTACCTTGCGCACCATCGGCTCGAAAGCCTCCAACGGCATTGACTCATAATTCGGGTCAAACGCGGCCTGATCGTAAAGGTGGCAGAATTGCGCGGTATATTCAAAATGCTCATGTCCGCGGAATTGCTCGCGGGCGTCGCGGTCGAGCCCGATATGGTGGAAGAAATAATAGCCCTGGAAAATACCGTGATTCTGCAGCATGAAATGGTTCTGCTCGGAAATGAACGGCTTCAGGATCACCGCGCCCAGTTCGGCATGGTTGAACGTACCCAGCAAATCGCCAATATCATGCAGCAAAGCACACACAACATATTCTTCGTCCTTGCCATCCTTGAAGGCGCGTGTCGCGGTTTGCAGGCTGTGTTCAAAGCGATCAACGGCAAACCCGCCAAAATCACCTTGCAGCATTTGCAGATGCGCCATGACGCGATCGGGCAGGGTTTTGGAAAATTCGCCAAACGCCGCCGAAATCTTTGCGTAATCATCCGCGGTGCCGTCTACCATGGCCGAAAACGATGCGCGGTCTGTTGTGTCATCCAACATTTTTTGTCTCCCCGTAAGAATTATCTTATTGTGCCGAAAAGCCGTCGTTTTGACAATTGCCTTTTGAAGCCCAAGCGTTAATCTAGCGAAACAAAAAAGGGAGAAAGACATGCTTGCATATGTAACAATCGGCACAAATGACAAAGAAAAAGCCGTGGCGTTTTACGCCGAATTACTGGGGGAATTGGGCGCAAAGCAGCTTTTCAACAATGAGAATCTAGTATTTTTCGGTATAGATATGGCCACACCGATGATTGCCGTCGGCACGCCGTTTGACGGCGAGGCGGCAACCAATGGCAATGGCACCATGCTGGCAATACCTGTCGGCAGCCGCGAGAATGTCGACAAAATCTACGCCAAGGCTCTGGCATTGGGGGCGACCGATGAAGGCGCACCCGGCGATCGCGCACCTGGCTTCTATGGCGGCTACGTCCGCGATTTTGACCGCAATAAACTGACAATCTGCCATATGGGATGAGATCGGGTCGGCCGATTTGAAAGGTCGGCCAAGCCCGTTCAGGACGCGTAATTATTCGGCTTGAGGCCGCGCTTTGTGTCGTAAAACGCTTTGATTTCAGCCATTTCCCTATCCATGTCACCGGTCGGTCTGAGAAAATGGTCTATTCCAGCTTCCTTTGCACGTTTGTCAACGAAGGCAATAGCAATTGGTACTTCTGCTTCTACAGCAATGTGGTAGAAGCCAGTCTTCCAATTTGATTGAGCGCTGCGTGTCCCCTCCGGTGTAATTAGCAGTACCATATCATCATTGTTCTTGTATTCTTGAACAGTTTGGAGCACTCGAGCACCGGCAGCCCTGCGGTCAATAGGAACTCCTCCACAGTATCGTAAAAACCAACCCAACGGTCCGACAAACAATGTATGTTTTACGAACACGTTTAAGTTTAAACGCAAAGCGCATACGACAAAAACAAACATTGGAAAATCCCAATTTGACGTATGAGGAGCAGCAATAATCACATACTTCCTAAGATCCTTGGGCACTTCACCTACGGCTCGCCAGCCAATCAATTTCAAAAAAGCGATCGACAGAAATTGCAAGATGGGAGTTAAAATGGGGGGGTTGAAAATCGTAATCTGCACTTTCTCACTCGCAACTTTAAAGGTTGATCGAACCGAAGCTACGAGCTTTGGGAAATCTTTTTTCGCACGCTAGGCAAATCGACAAATTCAGCCGATCGGGAGTCTTGGCGTGCCGCCATGGCTTCTATGATTTCATCATTTTGTAGCATTGATGCGTTCCACATACCGATCCATTCTAAGCCCTCTTGAGTAGTATGATCGCGCGCATAAGTTATGGCCCGTTTACAGCCGTGAACCGCAAGCGGAGCGTTTGCAGCAATCTCGTTTGCAATTGTCATAACGCCGGCCAACATGTCTTCCTGACTTTCATAGACCTTATTAACCAGACCCATACTAAATGCCTCGTCCGCACTGACACGACGACCAGTATATGCCATTTCACGGACCAACCCCTCTGGGACCAGCTTTACGATACGCGGAAAAGTGCCAACATCGGCGGTCATGCCGATTTTGGTCTCATAAATCGTAATAAAGGCGTCGCGAGTTGCGTACCGCATGTCACAGGCGGTCACAAGGTCAACACCACCGCCAATGCATCCACCCTGGATTGCTGCCAAAACTGGTAGGCGACAATTTTCGAGGGCGGTAAAACTGTCTTGCATAATAGAAACACTATTCAGAAATTTCGCCCCTTTTTGACGACGGCGAGTGACATCATCGCTGTCATCTTTCACTCCTGTCGCAAACATACCAACGTCAAGGCCTCCGCAAAAATGGGGGCCTGTCGAAGAAATCACGATGACACGAGCGCGCGCATGTTCGTCAATATCACGAATAATTGTCGGCAATTCATCCCAAAAAGTCGCGTTCATATTGTTGCGCTTCTCAGGCCGGTTCATAACGATATGCGCAATGTTTTGATCAATCGACACCTTAAAGCATTCATAGTTCATTTTGTAATCTCCTTATCTTTACCCAATATACACTTAGGCCTTATCTAGATACCAAAAAAACTTTCAAACAAGGCTTAATGCATCTAAATCAAGCGCCATATATCCCGAACGCTCAGCCATAACTGCAAACATCTCATCACCCCGCTCAGTGCGTTCAACTAGCATTGCCGATATCACACCCATTAAAAATCCAGCAAAGGCGGCGCGACGATATTCTTGCCAGGCCTGTTCAAATGAATAGGCTGCGGTAATGGCCGGCCCCAGCGCGCCGAGATAATCAGCCACAAGCTGAAGCTCACAGTCACGGCGCTCCTGCGGATCGGCAAGGCTGGTGGATATGCAATAGGCAACATCCGACATCGGCGCGCCGACGCCAACGGTCTGCCAGTCTACCAGACAGGCGCGCCCGGACCGGTCAAAAAACAGCATATTGTCGAGGCGCATATCGCCATGGGTAATGGTGACGGGTGGATCGCCGAGGGCAGGGTTAGGCCCCACATAGCTATCAAAACGCTCCACCAAGTCGGCGCCCATATCGAGAATATTCGCGTCAATCCGGGTTGCATAACGCGTGCGCCATTCGGGATAAACTGCCGGCAGAAACTCCTTCACAAAACCCTGATTGCCAGCGCCATAATTCAGCCAGGCGATATCGGCAAGGGCAGGGTCCTGCCAGCGAAATTTATGCAGATTCGCGGCCTCGCTTAAAATTTTCGCCACTGCATCGGGCGA